>CAJJCK010000053.1 GCA_905182675.1 uncultured Cryomorphaceae bacterium
CAATCAGTGTAGCTACAGGAAGTCAGCTTTCAGGTGATTATGTCACTCACAATAGTTCAAGTACGTCCGTAAGTAACGACTCTATCAATTGGAGTTTTAATGTTCAAGAAGCTAGTTATCCCGATAGTTTAACCGTTTATGCAGCAGTTAACTTCACAAATGGTGATGGAAGTACATCTGGAGATTATGTGATAACAACGCAAAAAACTTTTTATAAGAACTTTTTAGTTTTTAATGTCGAAGAAAGTACCTTAAATGCACTTGTCATAGGTCCAAATCCGGCGCATGATTTCATTAAGGCAAGCTCCATTGGGTTGACAGAAATCCGATTATACAACACCATGGGCAAATTCCTTGGGCTTGATGCGTTCCACTCAAACAGCACGGATCATATTCAAATAGACGTAAGTCAATTAGCTCGGGGTAATTATATCCTGCATGCTTTGTTTGAGGATGGATCTATTCGCTATAAGCACGTTGTTTTAAACTAACTTTACTCCGTAATGGGAGCAAAGTGGATACTCGTAATACTTTTCGGAATGCTTGGCGCTTTTAGGGCGTTATCTCCTGCATTCTTCAAGCATTGGATAAAAACGGAATTCAACACCCTGTTTGAAATTCGGAGTGATTTTTCTGTCAACTTTTTAATGTTACTAGGTTGTACCGTCTTTGGAGGGCTTAGTCTAAGTATGCTTGAGCTACCCAACCTTAAACGAGAACTCTATCTGCTTATACCCTGTATCATTGTGTATCGTATCATGGCCTCGTTTGGTATCGCAACCCTATTAAAAACTCGTGGGTCGGCGGTGAAGTATCAACTGGGCCTTTCCATTGCGGCTTCAAGTTATGTCTATCTAGTTACTGCATTTGTTGTTTTAATTTGTGTCGTGACGGGTCTCTCTTCCATCGAAAATTTACTCTTGATCATAGGGGTCGGGCATCTGGTAGGATTTCTTTGGTTTTCCATCAGTATTCCAGCATTTCAAAATATAAGAGGGATTGGAACTAAGTATTATGCAATGTTGTACCTTTGCATCCTCGAACTAATACCGATTTATCTAGTCGTCAATTAAGCAACAACATGGCAGAAAACATCTTAAAAGTGAAGTCTATTTTGGTTTCACAACCAGAGCCGACTACAGATTCGCACCCGTTTTTCACTTTAGCAAGCAAGCATAAAGTTCAGGTTGATTTCCGTTCTTTTATACACGTTGAAGGAGTGACAGCGTCTGATTTTCGAAAGGATAAAATTCAAATTCGCGAGTACCGCAATGTGCTTTTAACGTCAAAAAACGCTGTTGATCATTACTTCCGTATGTGTGAAGACATGAGGGTATTGATCAGCGCAGACACCAGATATTTCTGTATTTCTGAGGCAATTGCCTACTATCTGCAGAAATATGTAGTGTATCGTAAAAGGAAAATCTATCATGGAAACTTAACGATAGAAGAGCTTATTCCAACCTTGAAGAAGTTTAAGAATGAAAAGTTCTTAATGCCATCTTCAGATACACTGAAACCCTCTATACCTAACGCATTAGAAGAGGCAGGGATTGAATATAAAAGAGCCATATTATTCAATACCGTGGTTAGTGACTTAAGTGATTTAGAGGATGTGACATACGATATTCTCGTGTTTTTCTCGCCTTCAGGAATTAAGTCTTTGTATAAAAATTTCCCTGAATTCAAGCAAAAGAATACTCGATTAGCCTGTTTCGGAAGTAGCACTCAAAAAGAAGCGGAATCCATGGGACTGGTTGTTGATATTCCTGCACCCACCCAAAAAGCTCCTTCAATGACTAAAGCAATAAGCGATCATATCAAAGACGCTAAGAAGTAAGTAATTTTGTAAATTATGGGCCCGACCTATCGGTCGGGCTTTTTTTATGCGCTACACTTTTTCGAAAAAAGACAAACTCACTAAGAAGGAACACTTTGATGCTTTATATATAAGCACAGGAGGTGTCAAGTCCTTTCCTTTCTCCCTGCGCTATGTTCAAATGGAGCTTGACGAAGCGGAACTATCCAGACAAGTCGCTATCGTAGCTCCGAAGCGAGGTTTAAAACATGCCGTAGATAGGAATAAATTAAAGCGGCAGATGCGAGAGCTCTATCGTTTACATAAAGACAAAATTATGGACAGTGGTGTCCAAGAGATCTGGTCGTTGCGTTATCTAGGAAATCGCTTGAACGATTATGCGTTTCTCGAAAAAGGTTACTTGAATTTAATAGAGGTTTATAATGAGCAGCGAAAAAAAGAATTGGATTCAAAGGGTAGCGAATAAAATCGCTCTTGCCTTAGTAGTTACCAGTGCAGGGATATTCATGGGCGCCTCTGCAGGAGATTCCTTTGAAACTAGTAAGCAGCTGGAAGTTTTTACCGCCGTACTACGGGAGGTTCAGCTGAGCTATGTCGATGAGATAAGCCCAGAAATGGCTGTAGGCAGTGCTGTTAAAGGCATGCTGAAAGAATTGGACCCCTATTCTGTTTATTACCCTGAAGATCGCATAGAAGATGTTCGACTCATGCAAACTGGCGAATATGGCGGAATAGGCTGTGTAATTCAAAAAGTAGATGGTCTGGTTTTAGTTTCTGATATAAATGACAAAGGGCCAGCAGGCCTTGCAGGCTTAAGAGTTGGCGATGCGCTCATTCGAGTGGGCAACACCTCACTTAAAGGTAAGAGTGTAAGTGATGTGAGTGCCTTGCTAAAGGGGACACCGGGCACAGAGGTCAGTATGGTCATTGAACGATTCAAACAAGGTTCACAAACATTACTATTCAAAAGAGCGAAAATTCAGCAAGACGCCGTACCATTTTACGGCATGCGTGAAGACGGAATTGGATATATTTATCTTGAAAGCTTCACAGACAAAGCTGCATTTCAGGTCAAACAAGCCATACAAGAATTAAAAAAAGAATCTCCAAAAGGACTGATTTTAGACCTTCGCGGCAATGGAGGAGGACTTCTGATGGAGGCCGTAAAGATTGTGAGCTACTTCTCAGACACTAAGGATACGATCGTTAGTACTAGAGGTCGCGGCGGAGAAATCCAAGACGTGTACAGAAAGGCTGCGAAAACACTCATGGCTGATCTTCCCCTGGCTGTTCTAGTGGACGGCAGTAGCGCTTCGGCAAGTGAGATTGTTGCAGGAGCTTTACAAGACTTGGACCGCGGTGTAATTCTGGGTGAAAAAAGTTTTGGCAAAGGACTTGTTCAACAAATCAGACCTCTACCCTTCGGTGCTCAAATGAAAATTACAGTTGCTAAATACTACACTCCTTCGGGACGTTGTATTCAGAAAGTGAACTATGATAGAGACGTAAACGGTAAGCGTACTAAAAAATCAAAACAACACTCTTTTAGCACCTTAAATGGCCGAAATGTAGTGGATGGCGACGGTGTTTATCCTGATTCTACGCTACAAAGTGACTATTACCCTGAGTTTGTTATGGCAATGTCCTCTAAAGGGCTGGACCTCAAGTTTGCTGGTCAGGTTATCGGTGCAATTGATGCGGACGCAAACGCTGTGGATTTCATGGTAGATGATTTACTTTGGAAGAACTTTACAGATTTTCTAGAAACAGCTGATTTTGACTATGAGAGTCTTAGTGAGATAAAGTTGACAAGTCTTTCTGACGATGCTTCTTTAATGGATTATATAGAGCCTCAGGATTTAGAGGAATTGCTAAAACTGGTCAAAGAGCGCAAGGGTCAAGTACTAGAGGACCAACGTGTAGAAATTTCTGAATATTTAGCCGATTACCTCGTCCAAAAAACCTTTTCTTCTAAAGGTGCATTGGAGCGCGGGATGTATAAAGATGCTGTTGTAACAGATGCTGCCAAAATACTCCTGAATCCAGGTACTATGTCCGCCTTGTTGAGCGTTAAGTAAAGCATGCAGCGCAACACTATTCTTCTTCATTATACAGGTGCATCGGCCGCTATTTTGCTACCGTTTGCTTTCGAGTTACTAAGTCCTGTTTATGGCCTCATCTTATTGGTAGTGGGTGTGATCTATGTGCGCCGGTGGTCTACTAAGCCTAGGCAAGCATTGTTTTTTACTGCGTTCTTGGTATGGCAACTTTTATCTGTGTTTTGGAGTGACTATCAATCGGCTGGCTTGGCAGATGTCGTTATGGTCTTACCCATCGCCGTGACTGGCATATTATTATCCCTGTTCAAAACTGAAGATGGAGCAACATGGATGAGACGCTGGGCAGAGACTTTTGCTTGGGCTACACTCATAGCTTGGACCTACATATTTATAGACAGTGTTACAACTTACGGATGGGTGAATTACAAATCCTTCGATCTAGGTGGAAGGTTAGGTTTACATTTTCAAAGTCTTTACCTCATTATAGCGGCACTCATACTAGAGCGTAAAATCTGGCGTAAAACCTTTAAGTTATCTACACTTAGAGCGGTTGCGGTACTATGGCTGCTTTTTGGAGTCATTGTCTTAAGTGCTCGAATTCACCTCATGGTGGTTCCTGTTTTAATCGTATTGCGTTTTACTGAATTAGCATGGCGTAATAAAGAGCGTCGAAGGCTACTTATCAGTACAGCCGCGGCTTTAGTGATCCTAATGGGGAGTTTGGTGGCTGTACTGCCAGGTCCACGTGGAAGATTGATTGACTTACGAAACGAACTTAGGTCGATTGACGGAAGAGTCAACGGAAAACAAACTAACCATCGCGTTTTTCTATGGAAATATGGTCTTCAAGTAGTGCAAATTAGTCCTTGGATTGGAGTAGGAAACGGAGCGGGTGAAGAATACTTACACGAAAAACTTAAGACATGTAAGGCTACTTTTTATCGCGGCAAACGACCCTACTTTTTACATGAATTCAAATACGATTTTCACAATATCTATCTTCAAAGTTGGGCGGAAGGTGGATTAATCGCTGTATTGCTATTGATATTACTCCTTGGATGGGGATTGTGGTATTCTCACGGCGCCATACGCTATGCTTGGATAACCATTGTTTTTTCAGGAATGACGGAGAGCTTACTTGATAAGCAAGCCGGGGCGCTTATAATTACCTTTCTCGTTGCGCTTACTGCTGTGGGCAGTCGTGTTAGAGCTAATCTTTCAGGTACAAACGAGGGACTCTAGATCCAATACCGGTCATGACTTCATAAGAAATGGTTCCTGCGTCTTTAGCCATTGCATCAGCGGATTGAAGTGGGCCCAACAACTCTACTTCCTCCCCTTCTTTAACTTTTAATCCTGTGATGTTTACCATGCACATATCCATGCAAACATTCCCTAGAATTTCACAGCGTACTCCTCGGATATAAACTGCTCCTCGACCTCTAGACAATGATCGTGAAAGGCCATCAGCATATCCTACTGGCAAGGTTGCATAATGTGTGACCGATTCCGCTATAAAACTGCGAGAATATCCCAGAGAATCGCCTGGGCTTAAGGAACCAATTTGTGAGATTTTACACTTCCAACTAAGGACCTCTTCTAGCGCAGAGACACCACCGTAAGCTCCCACGCCATAAAGCCCTAGTCCTAAACGTACCATATTGTGTTGACCAGAGGGGAATCTATGGATACCATGGGTATTTAATGCGTGAGCGCATGCCGCTGGATAAATTGCCTTGACTTGTTTTACTACGTTTGAAAATTGGTCTAATTGACCTATCGTAAAATCATCCTCAGCAGGCAGATTAGCCGCTGCAAGATGAGTAAATACTCCGGTCACCTCAACACTCGAGATGCCTTTTAATTCTTCAAGTAATTCCGGTATTTCCTCTGGTGCAAAGCCCAATCTGTTCATTCCAGTATTTACTTTTAAATGCACGCTCAGAGTTTGTGTTCTTGTCACTGATAACCAATCAAGCAGTTGATGTCTTGAAAACAGTTCTACTTCACAAGCTGACTGGGCCAACATCGTAACCTGCTCAGGTTCCACATTTAAGACTAAAATAGGCATATCCACACCTTGCGCTCTGAGGGAAAGGGCTTCTTGAGCAAATGCCACACCCAGATAGTCAACATGAAGGTCTTGAAGGAAGCGAGCAACCTCCAATGTTCCAGCACCATAGCTAGAAGCCTTAACCATGGCCATGACTTTCGTTTGAGGCAGAATTATGGCCTTAAATTTTTGGAGATTACGACGCATAGCTCCAAGATTAATTTCTGCCCAAGTACTGTGGTATTGTTTGCGCAAGGTCGCCGCAAAAGATTCTAGTTTGAACCGACGCTGTCCCTTAATTAACAGCGTTGTTTGGGAAAGATCTATTGCTGAAAATTCTTGAACTAAATCTGATAGGTCGCTTGGCTTGGAGATCCACCAAATTCTATCCAAACCAAAAGTATCCACAAGAGATTTAGCCTGATGCGTTGTTTCAGATGTAGATAAATGGCTAAGTACCGCCCATTTCTTTTTCGTGGGTGCACTGGCATTTAATTCTTCTAAAGCCCAACGAAGACTTTCTAAGTCTGAGCTGTAAGTATCCTCGAGCAAATACCCTCCCCCCCGAGCACTTCGCATTTGCATACGCATCTCTATAGGCTCAAGTGTAGATATTCTACTGCGAATTTCGTCAACAGTAGCTCCAAGTAATATGGCACCCGCAACGGCATTCATGGCATTTTCTAAATGATGACCTCCAGAAAAAGGAAGCTCTGGAAAATCAGATGGGTCTAATGCTTCACCAGTCCCCCACAACAGCGGGTTTGGGACAGTTAAACCCATTGTCTTAGCCTTATCGTACCAGCCTCTCGACATGGCAACTCGCTCGCAACGAGCAAAAAGCTGCCACTTTTCTTCAAACTTCTGATCGTCCTGGTCAAAGTGCTCGTTATGTGCATCACCTAAATTCGTGAATACCCCAAACTTTGGATGAGCCAAGTCTTCATGTCTGACCATGACTCCAGGCCGATCTATACCTACCTCAACAATAGCAGAACTATGACCTGTTTTTAAGCTACTTAGCGTCAATGGTACTCCGATTTCACTGTTGAAGCTGCCCGGCGTGCGGTGAACATTGTTGGCGTTACCTAGCAGCTGATACATCCATTCTTTGACTACAGTTTTTCCATTACTACCCGTTATAGCAAGCACTGGTCCATCAAGAGCAGCTCTTTTCAGTGCTGCCCAATTTCGGAGCACTTCTAAGGGGTAATCGTGAACAACAAAAGCCGTGTTTGGATGGGTTAATACGTATTCATCAGGGTCTCTGCAAATCACCACTGAAGCTCCCTTTTCGATCGCTTGGGCAATATAACGATGTCCGTCTGCAGACTTAGTTTGTATAGCTATAAAACAGGAAGGACTGCCACTGTGTATACGGCGTGAATCAAAAGCAAAGCGCTCGAAAGAGGCTTCGGCCGGGCCTATAATATCGGCGCCAGAAGGAGTCGCTATGTTACTCGCGGTTATCCCCAACCTTTTTGGCGTTTAATTGATTGTATACCAGCCTAGAGACTGGCTCATATTCCTGAGTTTCACCAAGCATAAAAGTCTGGTCACCAGCTACTTTTCTGAAACTGTAGTGCGCTGGTCCACCTGTACGACGACAGATAGCATGGAGCTTCGTCACATACTCTGCCGTGGCCAGCAGGTGCGGCATGGGACCAAAAGGGCGGCCCATAAAATCCAAATCCAACCCTGCTACAACGACACGCTTTCCTTGATTAGCTAGTGTATTAGCAACTTCAATGATGCCTTCGTCAAAAAACTGGGCCTCATCTATTCCGACAACTTGAACATCATCAGCCAGCAAAAGAATGTTAGACGAGCTTTCGATCGGGGTGGAAGGAATCGAGTTTTTGTCGTGACTTACCACTTCTTTGTCATCATAACGGATGTCAGAAGATGGTTTGAAAATCTCTATTTTTTGACCGGCAATTTGAGCACGGCGCATTCGGCGAATGAGTTCTTCTGTTTTTCCACTGAACATGGGACCACAGACTACTTCTATCCAGCCTCCTAATTGTTGGTTAAATTCTACTCCGCTTTGAAACATGAGGTGACTTTAGTGCTACTTTGAAAGAGTTAAAGGTAGATAAATAAGAAGCAGAGCGAAAGGCTTATGAGTAAGAGAAAAGAAATAGAACAGGAATTGGCTGCGTTAGCCCTTGACGTTAAGAATAAAAGCAGTAATGACGCTGCTCAAGCAACATTAGAGCTGTATAAAAAATTTGCGCTTTTGTCTGCTCAAGAGCTGATACAAGACCAATTTAAAGCAGCTCAAAATGATCTCGAAGTACAGCTTAAGGAACGTATTTCTGAACTTAGTAGTTCCGTAGAACACGCTGAAGTAACTCCTTCACTTGTGGCAATCAGTGAACCAGACTTATCAGAGACTTTATCCCCTGTTATGGAAGTACTGCCATCCGAACAAACATTGGAGCCCGTGAAGGTCGTAATGCCACTGTTCGAAGACCCTGCAGAGCTTGATGCTGAACAAGCACCACCGGTAACCACAGAAAGCGTTGCCGAACGGGCCCAAAAGAGTGAAGAGAAGAAATCACTAAATGATTCTTTCGCCCAAACAGTTTTAAAGTTTGGACTCAACGACCGCATAGGCTATGTGAAGCATCTATTTGATGGATCTACAGAAGATTTCAACAGGGTTGTTAGCCAACTCAATACACTAAATAGACTCGAGGAAGCACAAGACTTTCTCCATACGCACGTGGCCCCGGACTACAATTGGGATAAGCAAGAAGAAACAGCAGCGCGATTTATGAGCGCCGTAGAACAACGCTTTAGCTAATGTCTGGAATCCTTTACGTCGTACCTACACCAGTAGGAAATTTAGAAGACATGACCTTCAGAGCCATCAGAGTGATGAAAGAGGCTGATTTAATATTAGCAGAGGACACACGAACCACAGGTAAACTGACCTCGCATTACGAAATCAGTACGCCAAAGCAGTCCTTCCACATGCATAACGAACATAAAGTGCTCGGACGTTTTATAGGCCAATTAAAAAGTGGTGTGGTCATCGCCTTAGTGAGTGACGCAGGTACGCCAGGGATTAGTGATCCTGGATTTTTACTGATACGCGAAGCCGTAAATTCAGGCATAGAGGTCATCACCTTGCCGGGAGCCACAGCTTTTGTACCCGCACTGGTCAATAGTGGTCTTCCCTGTGACACCTTTTATTTTGAAGGTTTCTTACCACCAAAAAAAGGACGGCAAACCAAGCTACAGCAAATCGCTGACAGTGTGAAAACTGTAATTCTCTACGAAAGTCCGCACAAAATCATCAAAACTTTAGGCCAGATCGCAGATATCTGTGGGCCAGACCGGCCCGTATCGATCAGTAGAGAGATTTCCAAAAAATTCGAAGAGACCTTGCGTGGCACTGCGAGTGAGGTGCATGCCATGGTTCAGGAACGCGGCGGATTAAAGGGTGAAATAGTACTCTGTATTGCAGGAAAATAACGCCAACAATAACAGGCCTTACTTGTTAAAACGACATGACAGAAATAAATACCCAGAACATCTACGACTGGTTTGATCATCCTGGCGGAAGTCCTCTACTTATTGCAGGACCATGTAGTGTGGAAAGTCCTGAACAGATATTACAGACTGCTCAGGAGTTAAAAGCAGCAACTCCTATCAGCCTATTGCGAGGAGGAGTATGGAAGCCGCGTACAAAACCAGGGAGTTTTGAAGGGATCGGTGCAGAGGCAATGCGCTGGCTCATCGAAGCTGGAAAAGCCATTCAAACGCCAGTTACCGTGGAGGTAGCAAACGCGGAACATGTAGAATTGGCGCTAAAGGAAGGGGCTGATGTTTTGTGGATAGGTGCACGTACCACTGTGAATCCATTTTATGTGCAAGAAATTGCTGAGGCCATGCGGGGGGTTAACATCCCTGTATTAGTGAAGAATCCTATTCATGCAGAGATTGGCCTATGGGCAGGAGCTATTGAACGTTTTCAAAAAGCAGGTGTTGAGCGGATTGCTGCCGTACACCGTGGATTCTTTTCAACGGCGAAAAGCTTGTATCGAAATGTGCCAGGATGGCAGCACAGTTTTGACCTACGCGCGCTCATGCCAGACATAAAAATAATATGCGATCCTAGTCACATAGCCGGAAAGCGCAGCCTCGTCGAAGAAGTGAGTCAGGTAGCTATGGATCTTAGGATGGAAGGATTGATGATTGAGAGTCATCGCGATCCAGATTGCGCACTCAGCGATGCCCAGCAGCAAATCACACCAAAACGATTAAGCGAGATCATTACGCATCTAAAAATTCGCACCAACATTCCGCTGGAGTCCCATCCTGAATTGGCAGAACTCCGCAAAGCTTTAGATGTCTTAGACCACGAAATGGTGGATATTTTAAAGAAACGATTTGATCGGGTAAAAGACATCGCATCCATCAAAGAGCGTGAAGGCTTAAGTATCTTTCAAATGGAACGTTGGCTGAAGCTTGTGCAAGAACAAACCTCTTTAGCAGAAGGAAAAGGAATGTCTCCAGCATTTATTCATGAACTCTTTTCTCTGGTACATAAATATAGTATTGATTACCAAACTTCATTAATAAAAAAAGACTCCTGATGCGCTGGCGGTCCTTACCTGTACCTAATGCCGGAATTACCCAAGCACTTACTGCACAGGTTACAAAAGACCCCCTTCTATCCCATCTCTTAGCTTCACGTGGAGTGAAAGACTATTCAGGTGCTAAAGAATTTTTTCGACCAACGATTGCCCACTTACATGATCCTTACAGGATGAAGGATATGGATGTGGCCGTTGAACGTATAGAAAAGGCTCGCATCGCTCAAGAACATGTAATGGTCTATGGAGATTATGATGTAGACGGCACTACCTCTGTTGCACTCGTATCAGAGTTCTTAGACGGTAAATTCCCCATAGAAGCCTACATACCTGATCGGTATAAGGAAGGATATGGACTTTCATTTGACGGCATTAATACTGCAGCTGAATTAGGCATTACACTGATCATTGCACTAGACTGCGGTATTAAAGCTTTCGACCAAATCAACCATGCGAATACCTTGGGTATTGATATTATCGTTTGTGACCACCATAGGCCAGGCGATGAACTACCCAAAGCAAAAGCAATTCTTAATCCAAAAAGGTTGGATTGTCTATATCCATATAAAGAGCTCTCAGGCTGTGGAGTTGGATTTAAGTTGTGTCAGGGACTCTGTGATCGCTGGGGTCTGCCATTAGAAAATCACCTATACCCACTGCTTGATTTATGTGCCATCTCCATTGCGGCAGATATCGTACAGATCAGTGGAGAGAACCGCATCATGGCCTCCCATGGAATGCAACTACTAGTTACAGGAGCTTGCAGGCCTGGACTTCTCGCATTAATTGAAAGCGCAGGAAAGACTCCTGAGACACTGAGCTTCCGAGACCTGAGCTTCACGCTAGGTCCTCGAATTAATGCAGCAGGAAGAATGGAAAGTGGCCTTCGAGCAGTAGAACTTTTACGATCTAAGGAAAAAGAAGAGCAACAGGAATTAGCGGCGGCTATTCATGTTTTTAACACCGACCGTAGAGCTGCACAGGGAGAAATATTTGAGCAGGCGAAAGAACAGTTAGATACGGAGCTATACCCCTACTCAAATGTGCTCTATGAACCTCATTGGCACAAGGGGGTTGTAGGTATTGTCGCTAGTAAAATAGTGGAGCACCACTACCGACCAACCATCATTCTTACCAAAAGTGGTGATCAACTAGCAGGAAGCGCACGGAGTGTTACAGACTTTGATCTTTATGAAGCACTGAGTGCCTGTGAGCAGCATTTGATTCAATTTGGAGG
>CAJJCK010000054.1 GCA_905182675.1 uncultured Cryomorphaceae bacterium
CCCAGAAACAAGACGGCATTTGGATTAATTGCACCCAATAGGTCCATTACCGTAGCTGCGTTTGGTGAACCCATTCCAAAGTTGATCATAGTGATCCCCTCGTGGGTGCAACTGCTCATGGATTTATCTTTACCAAGAACTACTGCGCCGGTAATCTCTGAGAAAAGATCTACGTAATGTTGAAAGTTGGTAAGTAAAATGTAAGACCCAAAGTCTTCTAATTCTACTCCTGTGTAGCGAGTAAGCCAATTTTTGACAATTTCCTCTTTGGTCTTCATAAACAGATAGGTTTTTAAGATGTAGGGAGGGAGAAACTCAAGGGTAAGAGATCCTGTACTCCCTTGAAGCGTAAAAGTACGTCACCACGGTTTAATAAATACAAGTTGTAAGGTTCTTTTTGTCGGTACTCGGATTCATGTAGAACCTGTCTACAGGCTCCACAGGGAGCTGCTGGCTCTCTTTCCGTTTCACCGGTCATGATATATACAGCGGCAATAGGGATATTGGGCCAAGCCGATTGAGCAGCAAAAACAGCTACACGTTCAGCACACATACCGGAAGGAAAAGCAGCATTCTCTTGGTTTGTTCCTACATACGTTTCGCCATTATCAAGCACTACTATGCTCGATACAGGATAGTTAGAATAGGGCGCATAAGCATTTTTCAGCAACTCTTCCAGTCGCGTTGCAATGAACGGTGGAATAAGCTCTAATGTTCTCCAATTCGAATCGTACTCGTATGTTATCTGCTTAGATTGCTTCATGACTTTTGATTACTTAGGTACATCAAGTTAGTTAGATTCTAGTAAAACGAGACCATCTTTTAAATTAAATCACGATTAAGATCGATATATTTCGTGTAATCTGTAAATAAAAACAGGCGCCAAAAGGCGCCTGTTTTTATTTATTTTGCGGATCAGTTATTCAAAACTATAGGTGCTACCGTAGCGTAACATCTGGCCTAAGAAATCCATAGGATACGTCATTTCAACATCGATGATGGAGTCACCTTCCATGGTAGCGATCATTTCTGGATTGACAAACCCACTGTATGGTGCTAGGTTTAATGGCGCTGATCTACGTAGAACCTCTGCATGAAGTTCCTGGTCCACTTTA
>CAJJCK010000055.1 GCA_905182675.1 uncultured Cryomorphaceae bacterium
CTACCAATCACAACGACTGAACTAACATTAGGTCTAGACACTATACTTGATGCTCTTGATGCTTGCAGATAAGAAAGAATCAACTAACCTGTTCATCTAATCCACTTGACATAAAAAAACCTCGGTAATTACTTACCGAGGTTTTTTATGTACTCTTTATAGGGCCTAAGCTTCGCCTGTGGGGCCTCCAAAGTTCAAAGGAACTTGAGGAGGCTCATGGGTCTGAACATTACCGAAGTTTTGTTCATACCTCGTCACATTCTCACCCAAAGCCTGTAAAAGGCGTTTAGCATGTTCAGGTGTCAAGATGACTCTCGACTGAACTTTAGCTTTTGGCACACCAGGCATCATTTGAATGAAGTCTACCACAAATTCCGTTGGGCTGTGATTTATAGCAACCAAGTTACTATAGACACCTTGTGCTTTATCCTCAGGTAATTCAATGTTAATCTGTCCTTCCTTCTTTTGATCTGCCATACCTATTCTTTTATTGCCTTATTCAACGTCCACGCTAAGAGTCTCCTGCATCTGCTCATACTCTTCTTTTGAACCTACCACAGTAGAGCGGTATTTCATAAGACCTGTACCAGCTGGAATGAGATGACCAACAATAACATTTTCCTTCAATCCTTGAAGCGTATCCTCTTTCGCATTTACAGCAGCTTCATTTAACACCTTAGTCGTCTCTTGGAAAGACGCCGCAGAAATAAATGATTTCGTCTGTAACGAGGCTCTTGTGATACCCTGAAGAACAGGAGCAGCAGTCGCCGGATTAGCTTCACGTGCAGTAACAACCGCTTTATCTTCACGTAATAAGATGCTGTTTTCATCACGTAGATCTCTCGTTGAAATTATTTGGCCTTCTTTAAGATTCTGGCTATCACCTGCATCTTCGACCACTTTCATTCCATAAATCCTATCATTCTCTTCGATAAAATCAATCGCATGAGCCAAGTTACCTTCCAAGAATAGCGTATCGCCAGTATCCTGAATTTTAACCTTACGCATCATCTGACGTACAATTACCTCAAAGTGCTTATCATTGATTTTAACTCCTTGCAAACGATATACTTCTTGTATTTCATTTACCAAGTAAGACTGAACTGCTGTAGGGCCTTTAATCGCCAAGATATCATTAGGAGTTATAGCTCCATCCGAAAGTGGTGTACCGGCTTTCACAAAATCATTCTCCTGAACTAGGATTTGCTTACTCAGGTTAATCAAATACTTCTTAACCTCGCCTGTACGACTCTCGATGATTATTTCACGATTACCGCGCTTGATTTTACCGTAACTCACGATACCATCGATAGCAGCAACAACTGCAGGGTTAGATGGGTTACGCGCTTCGAAAAGTTCCGTAACACGAGGTAAACCACCAGTAATATCTCCTGCTTTAGCACTCTTACGAGCAATCTTAACAAGAATTTTACCTGCAGCAATATCTTCACCCTCTTCAACCATTAAGTGAGCACCAGATGGCAACGTGTAATGCTTAAGCTCTACACCTGAACCATCTACTACTTGGATCGTAGGAATTAGCTTGCGGTTACGGTTGTCAGATATCACTTTATCCTGGAAACCGGTCTGCTCATCTATCTCTACTTTATAGGTACTACCCTGAATAATATCTTGGTACGAAATTTTACCTGGCGCCTCTGCAATAATTACCGCATTATACGGATCCCATTGAACAATTTCAGCACCCTTCTTGATTTTCGCACCGTCCTTGACATTCAAAATACCACCGTAAGGGATGACACTTGTCATTACTGTTCGTCCAGTTTTAGTATCTACGATACGCATTTCGCCTGTACGTCCAATAACGATGTTTTCGCCATTTTCACCTTCAACAGTACGAACATCTTCCAATTCGACTTTACCGTCAAATTTCGCGACAATCTTGTTCTCTTCTGAAACATTACCAGCTGTTCCACCAACGTGGAAAGTACGTAATGTCAATTGAGTACCAGGCTCACCAATAGACTGAGCCGCTATAACACCAGCAGCATCACCAGCCTGAGCTTTCTTGTTGGTCGCTAAGTTAGTTCCATAACACTTTTCACATATTCCTCTTTTCGTAGAACATGTTAACGGCGAACGAACATCGATAGACTCAATTGGAGATGCATCGATTTTATTAGCGATCTCCTCGGAAATCAATGTACCTGCGGTAACATAAATTTCATCCGTTAATGGATCAATAACATCATCCAACGATACACGTCCAATGATACGTTCTGCAAGAGTTTCAACGATGTCTTCACTTTTCTTCAAAGCGCTTACTTCTAAACCTCGTAACGTACCACAATCCACTTCGTTTACAACAACATCCTGCGCGACATCATGAAGACGACGAGTAAGATATCCAGCATCAGCTGTTTTCAATGCCGTATCAGCAAGACCTTTACGCGCACCGTGAGTTGATATAAAGTACTCAAGAATGGATAAACCTTCCTTAAAGTTTGATATAATTGGATTTTCAATGATTTCTCCACCTGAAGAACCTGATTTCTGCGGCTTAGCCATCAAACCACGCATTCCGGAAAGCTGACGAATCTGCTCTTTAGAACCACGTGCTCCAGAATCAAGCATCATGTAGATTGGATTGAAGCCCTGTCTATCATTGATCAATATGTTCATCGCTTCTTGGGTAAGACGTGCATTTGTGTTCGTCCACACATCAATCACTTGGTTATAACGTTCGTTATTAGTGATTAAACCCATGTTGTATGAAGCATAAATTGCATCAACCTCATCTGAAGCTTCAGCGACCATTTTTTCTTTAGCATCCGGAATACGAATGTCATTCAAAGAGAACGACAAACCACCACGGAATGCTCTTCCGTAACCCATCGACTTAATGTCATCTAAGAATTTAGCTGTTGCTGGAACATCTGTTTTCTTCAATACATTAGCAATGATACCACGAAGTGCCTTCTTAGTCAGTACCGAATTAATGAATGGTACTCTTTCAGGAACAGCTTGATTAAATATAACACGACCTACTGTAGTTTCGATAAACTGCATAGTCATTTGTCCATCAGCACCTTCTACCCGACCTTTGATTTTAATCTGTGCGTGAAGATCAACAGCCTCCTCGTTCAATGCAATTTCAACTTCCTCAGGCGAATAGAATACCATTCCCTCACCACGAACTGGCATGTCAGGAGTATTACTCATCGATTTGGTCATATAGTACAGACCTAAAACCATATCCTGAGAAGGAACCGCAATAGGTGAACCATTAGCTGGATTCAAGATGTTATGAGAAGCAAGCATTAATACTTGAGCTTCTAATATAGCAGCAGGACCTAATGGCAGGTGAACAGCCATCTGATCACCATCAAAATCCGCATTAAATGCCGTACATGCTAACGGATGAAGCTGAATCGCTTTACCTTCAATTAGCTTAGGTTGAAATGCTTGTATACCAAGACGGTGAAGCGTAGGCGCACGATTCAATAGAACCGGATGACCCTTCATTACATTTTCAAGAATATCCCAAACTACTGGATCACGACGATCTATAATTTTCTTTCCTGATTTAACCGTTTTCACAATACCACGTTCTATCAACTTACGTACAATAAAAGGCTTATAAAGCTCAGCGGCCATGTTTTTCGGAAGTCCACACTCGTGTAGCTTCAATTCAGGACCAACAACGATCACCGAACGAGCAGAATAATCTACACGTTTACCTAGAAGGTTTTGACGGAAACGACCTTGCTTACCTTTCAACGAATCAGAAAGCGACTTTAATGGACGGTTACTCTCCGTTTTAACAGCGCTCGATTTACGAGTATTGTCAAACAAACTATCTACAGACTCCTGAAGCATTCTCTTCTCATTTCTCAAAATCACCTCAGGTGCTTTGATTTCAAGAAGACGCTTCAAACGGTTGTTACGAATAATAACACGACGATATAGATCATTCAAATCCGAAGTAGCAAAACGACCACCATCTAGAGGTACCAATGGGCGAAGCTCAGGTGGAATTACCGGAACCACACTCATTATCATCCATTGCGGATTATTCTCTATTCTAGTATTTGCATCTCTCAAGCTTTCTACAACTTGCAAACGTTTTAACGCCTCTTGCTTGCGCTGTTGAGACGTTTCAGTGTTTGCCTTGTGACGAAGCTCATAAGACAACGTATCCAGCTCTAAATTGCCTAGTAGTGCGTGAATTGCTTCAGCACCCATTTTAGCAACAAATTTAGCAGGATCTGACTCATCTAAATATTGATTTTCAATAGGCAGTCGCTCCATTGCATCGAGGTATTCATCCTCAGTCAAGAACTGCATAACCTCATGAGGAGTACCTTCATTATCCACAGCATCACCTGCTTGGATAACAACATACCGCTCATAGTAAATGATCATATCTAGCTTCTTCGAAGGAAGCCCCAATAAATAACCAATTTTGTTCGGTAACGATCTGAAGTACCAAATGTGAACAACAGGAACAACAAGTGAAATGTGTCCTACTCTATCACGACGGACTTTCTTCTCTGTAACTTCAACACCACAACGGTCACAAACGATTCCTTTATAACGGATTCGCTTATACTTTCCACAGGCACATTCATAATCCTTTACAGGACCGAA
>CAJJCK010000056.1 GCA_905182675.1 uncultured Cryomorphaceae bacterium
TCTTGGCTAGTGCCTAAAATTTATTTCACGGAATATCAACAAGGAAGAATAGGAAGAAGCGAGAATAAGGGTCAATCATTTAGTTCATTTTGGGACACGCGTTCTGCGGATGGAATTGGTTCATGGATGACCCCTTTCTACTTGCATGAAAATAGCAACGATGTATTGAGCTCAGATTCAGTACAGTTCAAAGTAATTGAAGCCATACGATCCTTAGGTTTTGCGAATGCCGGTCAAGATACCTTTACCGCAAACATCAAACCTATTCAAGAGAGTGCCTTGATGAATGCCTCCTCGTTTAGAGTATCCAGTGGAACGTTATTGATCACTTCTGATGCTAATGGAAATCTCAGTGGAGATGGTGTAGGGTCTTTTGATGCTGCAACGGGTGACTTTACGGTGGTATTTAATAATTCACCGGCAGTAGAAATTATAGCTAAGGTCGATGTGAGTTATGCGAATGGTTCAGAATTGGTTTTAGGTTCTAATACAAATGGCCTTCCTTTCAAGTATACGCTCTCCAATGGATTAAACATGGGCGACAGTGTCATCGTACAGGATCCTGTAAGCAGTATGTTCATTGTAGGTTTTAGTGGCTCAGTTTGGATGACTCGTGGAGCCTTAGATTTTAGTACAACTCCGGTTTGGTATAAACTAGCAAATATTAATGGTACAGCACAAGCTGTCGAGGTGAGTGCTGATGGAAACTATGCATGGATAGGGACGGAGAGTGGTAGAATTTACCGTATTGCCGGACTTTCAAATGCACGCTCGTACGCTTCTGCTGATCTTGATAGTGGTCAAGTTGATGTTCAAGTGGACTTGATTCAAACTGTTGCAGGCCGTAGGGTGACCAGTATCTCTGTTGATCCTAATGATAATGACCGTGTGTTATTTACTTTAGGTAATTATGGGAACCAGAATTTTGTTTACTACAGCTCTAATGCAACTTCATCTTCTGCAAACTTTATTTCTAAAGATGGTAATCTAGGTAACTTCCCGGTTTACTCTTCTACGTTTGATAAGGGTGAAAGCGCGAACGTGATCATAGGAACTGAATTCGGAATTTTCTCGACTGATAATATGAATGTAACAAGTCCTTCTTGGAGTACCGATAATTCAGGTCTAGCGAGAGTGCCTGTATTTACTCTAAAACAATACAGAACGAACAAGAGTAGCACAAACGATATGGATGTAAAAGAAGGAGATATATTTGCGGGCACCTTTGGCCGTGGTACCTTCCAAACGACTAGTCTAATGACCTCACGTCCAATTAGTGTGCAAGAGCATAGTGGATTAGATGGTGCTGTTCAGGGAATGAAACTTTTCCCTAATCCAGCTGTAGATTTTACTACCATGGAATTAGACTTGGCTCAAGGGAGTTAT
>CAJJCK010000057.1 GCA_905182675.1 uncultured Cryomorphaceae bacterium
TGGTGAAACCTCGTTTTTACCCATGAATGCCTCCGTTGTCATCAAGATCAATGATTTACAGCAAGTGGCTCAATTCAATGACTCCACACAACTTCCTTTCTCTGGAGAATTGCCTATTTCAGAACTATTCACACTTTATGAAGGCACCTGGATCGGGGCCTTAGTTTCCTCAGGAGCTGATAAAATGGACTGGGTATGGACCGCCTCAACGACAAGGGACTCCACGGCTGGGTCCAAGATGGAGCAAGGAACGGTTCACTTTATTGACAGTAACTATGTCATTGTCATGGGACAAGTGATGGCTGTTAGTAAGAGCGAGGGTATACTAAAAGACATCGTCAACCAGCGAAAAAGCGGTTTCAACCTCATGCAAAATGACGGTTTTAAACGGCTTTGGGATAATGCTTCTTCAGCTGATGCATTGAATATTTTCATACAGCATGACGAAATCGAATCCGTAGGAAACCTTTACTACGAAGAAGATTGGGGGTGGCTAGGTAAATTTGCTACTTGGTCGGAAATAGATATTGCATTTAGAAAAGATGGTCTTATGGTAACCTCTGTTGCTTTAGCACCAGACAGCTCTACTACATTTTTAAGCATCTTCAATCATAAAGCAAAGACCACTAAGGTTAGTAATATCATCGCAGGTTCATCAAGCTATGCAGTTAAAATGGACGTGGGTAACCCGACCGAGTGGGTCAGAGAGTTCAATGTATATAGAGGTAAGACACAGCGCCTTAAAAAGGCGGTTAGTATTTTAGAAGATGCCGGCTTGGAAGCCGTAGAAACAGCTTCTTGGTTTGACGGCAGTTTTGTAAGAATCGGGTATGGAGAAAGCACCGTGATCGCGGCAAAGCTCAAAAACACTAAGTCTGTAGCAAACGCCTTAAATACAATAAGCGATGCAAAGTCCTTGTTTCATGGATACGCAAGGGGCACTTTTAAAAATGAACAAAGATTTGCCCTGAACGCACTGTTTGGATGGTTCTTCAGTGACCTTGGTACTCCATCCTGGATCATTCAGAATGACTGGTTGTTTCTCTCAGGAGAAGTCCAGACTTTAGAGGTTTATACGGGGGAATTGGATTTAAAAAAATCATGGGGATCTACGAGCGGTTTGTCTTCACTTGCAGATGGTATTGATAAAAAGGGACACTTCGCAATTGCCTTCCAAGCCAATTCTTCAGCGGCAAGTAATTATCTGAATTGGGGTGATTCAGAGTCTAATTGGTCGAAGAGCACAATTAGTGGGGTATTAGATGTTAAAAATGACCTTGCATTTGGGAATTTGACCAGTCTTACCATGCAAAAAGAAGACACCGAAGTAAGTACCTACTTATGGTCTACGTCCCTTACCGGAAATATAACCAAAGGGCCTTGGCTCGTTAAAAACCATAGGTCTGGAGCGAAGAATATAGTTGTTCAAGATGAAACTAACCAGTTGTATTGGCTTAATGAAAATGGAGAAATCCTATGGCAAAAGCCGCTGAAAAACAACATCGTTGGCGATGTTACGCAGATCGATTTATTTAAAAATAACAAATTTCAACTTCTCTTTTCTACCTCAAATCAACTGCATTGTATTGATCTGCTTGGTAGAGACGTGGATGGTTACCCAATAGACCTGCAGGGAGAAAACACGCTTGGTGTAACGGTTGTGGATTACGATAAAAATAGAAATTATAGATTTTTAGTCCCCGTTGGTCACAACCTATACAACTACACCAGTGATGGTAAACTTGTTAAAGGCTGGAAAACAGATGCAACATCCGCTACTTTAACACAAGTTCCCTTCCTGTTTCAAAAAGAAGGAAAGGACTATGTCATCACGTCTACAGAGGAGCAGGCTCTCATTCTTAATAGACGAGGTGAAGTAAGGATCAAAACAACAGCATTAGCAGCATCTCCATCACCATGGAATATTATTGACGGAGCAATACCTAGTGTTATTAGGGTAGGCAGTAATGGAGAACTACAAACACAGTATTGGGACGGCACTACATCATCGAAATTAGATCCGTTAGATGATGTAGTGGGATTATCGCACCAAAGCTATGGGCTGGTTGTGTGGAATGATGAGCAGATTGTTATTCGCAATACGGCCGGCTCTACTGAAATAGAGGTAGGCAATGTGGTCACTTTAGAATGTTATTCCGGAGGTACTGGAATTGCGTTTACACAAGACATGGTTCAAGTAGTCAATTTGAAGACTCTCGAAACCTATGGACAATTCCAGGGAAGCGCAGCTAAAGCAGGTAGATTCACCACATCTGGAGCTCCAATTGTGGTGATTAATCAAGGAAACACCGTGGTGTGCTACCAGTTGTAAAGGTTATTTCTTACGGAAGAAAATCTCAATAGGTGCTCCATGGAAATCAAAAACTTGACGCATTTTATTCTCTAAAAAGCGCTTATAAGGCTCTTTTACATATTGCGGTAAGTTCGCGAAAAACGCAAACTGCGGCGTGTATGTAGGGAGCTGTGTACAGAATTTGATTTTCACATACTTCCCTTTTACTGCCGGAGGCGGGAAGCCTTTAATGATGTCCAACATCGTGTCGTTCAACTTAGAAGTAGAGATTTTCTGTCGGCGTCGGTCATACACCTTCACACCTTCTTCAAACGCTTTTAATACACGCTGTTTTGTCAATGCGCTCGTAAATACAATCGGGAAATCCGTAAACGGCTCCAATTTCTTACGTATGTGGTCCTCTGCATCACGAATCGTATTCGTATCCTTCGCAGCGATATCCCATTTATTGACCACAACTACGAGGCCTTTTTTATTCTTCTCCACTAAGGAGACAATAGCTAAATCTTGAGCCTCAAACCCTCGCGTTGCATCTACAACTAACATACAGACATCTGCA
>CAJJCK010000058.1 GCA_905182675.1 uncultured Cryomorphaceae bacterium
ATGGTTGGAACTGGATTTACTCCTACTGTGGGATCCGGTCCTTTAACCGATAAAAGTGGTAATGGTAACTACCTGGTAACAGAAGGAGATTACGGGACCTCCCCCGCTTCTGCAACTTTGGTCTCCAAATGTTTAGATTTAACAGGTATGACTAACCCTGTACTTCAATTTCGACACCACATGTTTGGTGCAGATATAGGCGCCATTCGTGTTCAATGGATTAAGGGGGGCGAAAATAATTGGACGAATCCTATGACTCCTTATACGACTAAGCTAACGGATGAAAAAGACAATTGGTCATTCTATGAGGTTGATCTAAGTTCACAAGCAGGTAAAACCGTTAAACTGCGTTTTATAGCCCAGAAATCAGGGTTTGGTATTGGTGCTGATATTGGGTTTGATGATATTGCTATTTTCGATAAAACGAACGTTGATGTCGGGGTAGATCACATTATCGCTCCTGGAGCTCGTATAAATTTAGTAGGTGGGCCAGCTGGTAAAAAGGTACAGGTTAAGCTGAGGAATTTTGGTAAGAATAGCCAATCAAACATCCCAATCTCCTACACAGTCACTCCAACTTGTGGAGTAAATGCGGGAGTAAGTACAACGTATACCTATACCAGTTCAACGGCCATTAGCGCTGGAACAATGGGTAATGCGATTGACAATACAAATACAGTTGCCTGGCCCACTGGATCCTTCGAGATTTTTGCTTGGACTACTAAATCAGGTGATTCTCATGGCTGGAATGATAGTTCATATACCACTTCTGCCGGATGGCCAGAACTATACATTCAATCAGGTTTCGTAGAAGATTTCGAGAGCTGTGCAGCAGGTGACACAAGTGGTTTCTTCGTTGCAGGTGATCTTAACTTATGGAAACCTGGTGTTATCAATGCACTTGGTGGAAACAAAGGTTACGGCACTAAAGTGAATGGTAACGTTCCAGGAGGTGTTGAAGAATTTATTTATTTCCCTCGTTTTATTGGTTTCGATACTATAGCTGGGGCAGAACTACGATTGACACACGATATTGACCTTAACACAGGAGATATTGCAATTATCGAATTTCAAGGTAATGGACAGTGGAATAATCTTGGCTTTTGGGATCCTCAGAACGTCGTCTCTACAAACTGGTACAACACCGGAACAGCTAGTTCAGGAAGTGCATGGGTTGGTAATGTTGGTCAAACCACCAGTATATGGCCTTTATCAGCTTGGAATTTCTCGGCTGCGCCGCTTATCCTGCGCGCTCAGCTAAAAACAGTAGGTGGAAATAAAGATGGATGGAATCTTGACAAAGTGGAAGTCTATATCCCACCACAAAATAGTGCTGCGCCTGTAAATGTTACAACGGTAGAATATTTGCCAGTACCGGATCAAAACAATCATTTAAGGACCGCCATTAAAAATACGGGTGCTAAAATTTTAGACAGCTGTATGGCAGAATTCTCTGTAGATGGAGGGGTTACTTGGTCTACTCCGGAACAAGTAGTCTTTAATCCACCATTAATTCCGAGAAAAACAGCATGGTATGAGTTTGACGGAGATTGGATTAGTCCTTCGAGTGGCCTCCATAATGTTTGTGTAAGAACAAGCTTACCAGACAGTAAGCCAGATAACTTACCTACAGATGATCTCATTTGTGCGGATATCATTGTTTTGGATAAAATTGACATGGGGGTTGACAGTTCGTACTGTAACAACTTTGATGATCCATCTATAGCACCTTGGGTGACTTATAATACGTTTGTAAAAGACGGTAATACACGTTGGGAAGTGGGTGCTCCATCTCACGCTCCCCTCATTGCTGCAGCTTCAGGAACTAACGCATGGGTAACGGATTTAGATGCTGATTACGGAAAGCGTGATTCATCATCCCTCTTTACTCCTGTGTTCAAATTAGATTCCGGGCAGGTATATACCTACGAATTCTTGCATGCCTTCTCTACGGAACTTTACCACGATGGTGGGTCCATAGATATCACTTTTGATGGAGGTATAAGTTGGCATACTTTAGGAACCAATTTATTTGGTGCTACCTGGTTTAACACCTCTTTTGTAACATCATTAGATGTTTACAAACCGGGATGGACTGGCGTGAGTAACGGTTGGGAACAAGCCCGCATAAATATGGGAGTTGACACTGCGCGTAATGCCATATTTAGATTCCGTTTCGGATCTGATGAAACTATCAATAAAGCAGGATGGGGAATTGATGATTTCTGTTTCTACAAGGCTGTTGATAATACAAAGGTTTACGTGATTGGAGAGGAAGAGCTAGACTATCATATTGGGGTTGGAAACATCCATCCTAATCCTACTTCAGGTATGGCGCAATTACCTATCTCCTTCCAACAAGAAGCTGATATACTGATTACCATCAGAAATATACAAGGCCAATTGATGACTACCATGAACCTTCACGGTAATGAAGGCATAAATACATTCCAAATAGAGACCACTGGATGGGCATCTGGTTTGTATCTAGTTGAAGCAATCACTCCTTCAGGAACTGACGTACAGCGCCTGATTGTGGAGTAAGTCTTAACAAACGCTTTTTTTTCACCCTCGCTATCTCCTAGGAGAGGCGGGGGTGTTTTTTTTTCATGTCCTTCCTATAAAACTAAATACACGGCTAAGCCAGTAGATAAAAAAAAATACCGAGCCTCTGGCTCGGTATTTTTTTTATCTATATATGTTTTGTCTATTTAAATATCTAGTCCACTTCTTTTGATTACGTAAATGCTCTTTATAACTCCTAGCGAACGCATGATAGCCTATTTTGTCAGGATCAGCACACATATAGAGGTATTCATGAGAAGGAGCGTTTAAAACCGCTAAAAGCGCATCTTTTTCTGGCACGCAAATTGGGCCAGGAGGTAAACCCTTTATAAAATAGGTATTAAATGGGTCCTCAATTTTTAAATCTTTACGCAGCACCCTTCTAACCTGAAGTCCAGGAGATTTACGCTTCAATGCATAGATCACCGTGGGGTCCGCTTGTAATTTCATCCCCTTATCTAATCTATTCAAATACAATCTTGCGACCAATGGCCGATCCTCTGATTTCTGGCTCTCCTTCATCACGATGGAAGCTAACGTGCCTAATTCTGACGGGGTGAGACCCAATTCCTTGGCGAGTAAAATACGTGAAGGTGTCCAAAACTCTATCGTATTTTGATAGATTTTCTTTGCAATAGTCTCTGGCGTAGCATTCCAAAAGAACTCATAGGTATCTGGTAGATAAGCACCTAAACTCATATCTCCTTCCCAACCTTTTCGTGGGACCTCAAGTGCTTGTAAAATACTAGAGCTGTCTTGCAATAGTTGTGGAGCGAGCTTACCTGCCACTTCAGCTAACGAAGAAGCCCCGGTAAAGGTGACTTTTACAGGAGTTTGTAAACCAGCCATGAACATATTAACAACACTGTTACTTGACATGTCTTCTGTAATGATATAGTGTCCTGATTTAGGATGTTTCAGACCTTTGCGGTCTGCGATCAAAAGAAAACCCTCTGGATTATTTAAAACTTCGTCTTTTAATAGCTGGGCGTAAACATCGTTTACATCTAGAGCTGGTTTAACATACAAAGTATACGGAGCTACATCTTTATTAACGTTTGGCTCGAATAAAACTCCGTAGCCCAACCAAACCATATAGATCAGTGCTGAAGGAACCAAGATCCCAAACAACAATATAATGCCCTTTTTCATTTCAATACTTTCTGGTAAAACAATGCACTCTCCATTTTTGCGTCGCGTATGACCCAGTCCGCCAATTC
>CAJJCK010000059.1 GCA_905182675.1 uncultured Cryomorphaceae bacterium
TAATCCTTCTGTAAGCGAAACTCCTAGTTGAACTTTGTTAGTTACAGGACTGTGGTCCAAGGCTTGTGCATCTGTATTACAAACGATAAAATCTACACCGTTGACACCAACACTACTCATGTGGTTCACTGCATTAGATCCACCGCCGCCTACGCCTATAACCTTGATTACAGAGCTGCGATTCTTGGGTAAATTAAATTGTATTCCGTCTTCAAACATGGGGTCGTGTTATTCTATGTCGTCGTTTTCTAACCATTCCTTGATACCACTTACAAATCCCTTCCAGAAAGGATCTTTACGTGGCGGTGCCATTGCGCTTCCAGTTTGATCTGGAGCACCTTCAACCTCTAGTTCTTCTGCCTCTAGAATCTCTTCTGTTGGGGGAGCAGGTAAGTCACTTTCGTTCGGGTCATATGCCATAGGAGCAGAACGATTCTCAAGTGCCATGCTCAACAAACCTATGGATGTTGCATATACGGGGCTGGCCAATTCCTTGACGTAGCCGCTCGCTAAATGCTCGTTGGGATAACCAATTCTTGTAGGCATTCCTGTTAAATATTCCACCAATTGACTCATGTGTTTGAGCTGAGATCCGCCACCTGTTACTACAATCCCTGCGATTAATCGCTTACGAGGATCGTTTTGCTGGTAGTTGCGTATTTCCGCAATCACACTTTCCATGATCTCTCTCACGCGGGCATTGATTATTTTCGAAAGTGTCTTTAAGCTGATTTCTTTTGGAGGCCTTCCTCTTAGACCAGGAATACTAACAATTTCATTCTCTTTATTCTCACCAGGCCAAGCAGAGCCAAATTTAACTTTTAGTAATTCTGCTTGCTTCTCTATAATCTCGCAACCTTCCTTAATGTCTTCTGTGATAACTTTTCCTCCGAATGGAATGACCGCCGTATGACGAATTATACTGTCTTTAAAAATCGCAATATCCGTAGTACCGCCACCAATATCTACGAGGACCACACCAGCATCTTTTTCCTCTTCAGCCAATACGGCGTCCGCCGATGCTAGTGGCTCTAGCGTGATGTCGCCAACCATAAGATCACTTTGCTCAACACATCTAGCGATGTTTTTAATCGAGGCTATTTGTCCAACTACAATATGGAAATTGGCCTCTAAACGAGAGCCGTACATTCCTTGTGGATTAATGATGTTGCTATCTCCATCTACACGATACTCTTGCGGAAGTGCATGAAGAATTTGCTCACCAGGCATCATCACTAAATTGTCAACATTTCGCTTTAGATTCTCAAGATCAACTACATTGATAATCGCCTCGGCATCATCGCGCATGATATAGTCTGAGTGCTGCATAGAACGTATGTGCTGACCTGCGATTCCCACCATCACTTCAGTGATTTTGAGACCAGAGTTATCTTCAGCCATCTTGATGGCAGCTTGAATGCTCTCTATGGTGAGCGTAATATTTGCCACCACTCCGCGCTGCACACCAAGACTCTTACTCTTACCTATACCTAGCACATCAATCTTACGGTGCTCATTTAATCTACCAACGACGGCCACAATTTTTGTGGTACCAATGTCTAATCCTACAGCTAGTGGGGCGTTTTGTATCATCTTGTGGTGCTTACTACTTGGTTCTTATAGCGCAGATCAATACGCTTAAAATCGTCTAATTTTTCAGGGGTGTTTGCTGCATAGAAAGCAGTCAATTTATTCAAGTCATCTGTTAGTCGCTCATCTGAATTCAACCATACAGTATGATTGTATCCTTTTGGAACTATAGCCAGACGATCTTCGCTTTGGTCTAACTGTGCCAGGTTGGCATCGTTAAATACTTGGGAGAGGTAGATTCTATGGAGTGTAACTCCAGCCGCTGCAGCTTCGCTGCTGTCCTTTACACCTGTAATTACAGGGACGTCAACAATCGCCTCTAAAGGTTTCTTTAACACCTCGTTTTCGGTAGTGACTAAAAAAGTGGTTGCTCCTATCATTACTACAGCCTTTACTTGCTTGGAGACCAGTGCTATTTTCAAACGCTGGTCCATATTCCAATATACCTGCGCATCTGCTACGTATGGCAGGGCTTCAAGAGAGGTTTCTAACAAAAAAGCATTGACCGTTAAGGCATTAGAATCACCCTGCTCTTCTAGGAAGGTATTGATGACGGGTTGCAGGTTGGAATTGAATATAAGAGTTTGATTATCAGGAAATTGAATTGAAATATCGACTTTACTAAACTGTACCTCATTCCAGTGAATCATACTAAGGGATCTTACAGTTATGAGGCCTGCAAATAGGAGAATGGCGATAATCACTCCAAAAATTCGTTGCTTTCTCATGATAACGCCTCTTTTAAAGGTGACACAAAATTCCCAACATCACCTGCTCCAACGACTAAGATCACTGAAGCTTGCGTCTGTTTTACCTTTGCAACAAGATCAAATTCATGAACAACTTGAGCCCTGATGATTGCAGCGGCAAGTGCTTGTGAATTGACTCCTTTTATAGGTTCTTCTCTCGCTGCGTAAATAGGTAATAAGAGGCAATATTCTGCACGGCTTAGTTGCTGGATAAACCCATCCATAAAGTCGCGCGTTCTACTGTAGAGATGTGGCTGAAAAATCAAACACACTTTTTCGTTTGGATAGAGTTCATCAATACTATCCATGAGCGCCTTTATTTCTGTTGGATGATGAGCGTAGTCCTCAATCAAGACTTTAGATCCTTGAAGATGAAATTCAAACCTGCGCTCAATTCCTTTGAATAAAGGTAAACTACTGGCGATTTTTTCGGGACTCATCCCAGCATGATGCGCTAGAGACGCTGCCAGTAACGCATTATAAACATTATGCCTTCCGGGCATCTGTAATCTTGTTTGGAGTGCTTGTCCAGCTATATGAAGAACAAAAGAATATGCACCCTTCTCAGGCTCAATAGCGCTGGCCCAACAGTGGTTCTCAGGCGAGCCTATTTGTATGGTATGGTCTATTGGACTACCAGTGAAAGTTGGGCCATTTGTTTGCTTCACAAAAGCATCAAAAGTGTCCAGCAGGTCTTTTCCGTCCGAGTAGATGTCTAAGTGGTCCGCGTCAACTGTAGTTATGGCAGATGCCCATGGTTTGAGGTAAAGTAAGGATCTGTCAAATTCGTCTGCTTCAACGATGATGAAGTCAGAACTTCCCAAGCGATAATTGGTACTCGTTTGTGTCATTATGCCTCCAATAAACGCAGTAGGATCTAGACCGGCTTGATCCATCAAATGAACGAGCATTGCAGAGGTGCTTGTTTTTCCATGTGTTCCAGCAATGGCGATACATTTGTGATCATTTGCAATAAGGGCTAGTGCTTGCGCACGTTTGATGGGGTTGTATGCTTTAAAGAAGTTAAACCAAGCCAGTTTTTCTGGAACAGCAGGTGTGTAGATTACTGTAGTTTCCTCCGAATCCCACCCTGGGTAGTGGCTCAGGTCTTCATTATAACAAATCTGAGCACCCTCTTGCTCTAGTGCTGAAGTTATACGAGTACGAGAGTTGTCGTAGCCAAAAACAGCACTGCCTAAGCGCAAGTAATGGCGTGCCAAAGCACTCATGCCAATACCGCCTATCCCGAGGAACACCATATGTCGCTGCTTCTTATGCACCAGTGAGTTGTTCTATTAGATTAGCAATGTCGTTGGTCGCGTTAGGTTGGGCTAGTTTTTTGATATTCGCACCTATTAGTTTACCTCGTCTACTGGAGTTATAGAGAGCGCTGAGCTCCACGGTGAATCGCTCATCTAATTCATTCTCAGCAATAAGTACAGCCGCTCCTTTTTCACTCAATGCCTTTGCGTTGTGAGTTTGATGATCTTCAGCAACGTTTGGACTAGGAATCAAAATTGCAGGTTTTCCAATGAGGCATAATTCACTCAGTGTTCCCGCACCGGCACGACTAACAATAACATCCGCCGCCGCATAAGCAGCAGGCATATCATCAATAAAGGCGCTTACGACAACGCCTGATTGAGTTTTGGAGACGTATTCTTTTTCATAGAGTTTGCCGCATTGCCAAAGAAGCTGCCAACCCTGTTCTTTGAGAAGCTCAAGACTCTTGTCTATGTGCTTATTTACTTCACTTGCTCCAAGAGATCCTCCAAGGATCAGAAGGAGTGGTTTTTCTGACATAAAACCCAACTGGGTTTTGCTTGCACTTTGTTCAGGCAAGGCTTTAGTAAACGCCTCACGTACAGGGTTTCCTGTAAGATGAACCTTTTCACTAGGAAAGAATTTTTCTGCATTGGCATAAGCGGTACAAATAAAATTGGCCTTGTGACCGAGCCTAACATTCGTTACTCCTGCAAAAGAGTTTTGTTCTTGAACTAGCGTGGGTATTCCCATATGCTGCGCCATCAATAGCGCGGGACCACTTGCATATCCTCCAGTGCCGATAACAACATCGGGCTTTATTTTTTTTATGATGTTTCGGCAAAGCCATAACGCATAGACCAGCTTAAAAGGAACATTCCAACTCTTCCATGGCTTTTTCCTATTAATTCCAGCAATGGGAACTCCTGTAATCTCAAATCCAGCAGCGGGAACTCTAGTCATTTCCATTTTGCCGCTTGCGCCAATAAAATGTATGGTGGCTTGTGGATGCCGTTTCTTAAGTTCCGTTGCTATGCTTAGAGCTGGGAAAATATGCCCACCGGTACCGCCGCCACTTATAATAAACGTCTTACCCATTCGACCATTCTTTTTCGGCAGCGGATAAGGCTGAATGTTCATCTACTTCTTGTGGGCTATCACCAATTATTTTTGCTACATCCGTGTGACTCACACTCAGAATAATTCCAAGTGCGATACACGTCATCCAAATAGAAGAGCCACCGGCACTAAAAAAAGGTAATGTTTGCCCGGTTACAGGGAACAGATTAGTCGCCACCCCCATATTAACAATGGTTTGTATGATTATTCCAGAGGAGGCCGCTAATACGAGTAGGGTGCCGAATTTAGTATGTGCTCGCTTCGCAATACGAATAAAACGCCTAAATAGAAGTCCGAAGAATAGGATAAGTGAGGTAGCACCAACCAGTCCGTACTCTTCTGTGATTACGGCAAAAACAAAATCCGAATTGGACTGTGAAAGGAAGTTTTTCTGTACGCTTTTCCCAGGTCCTTTTCCAAATAACTGTCCTTCTGCAATGGCCATTTTAGACAGGTCACTCTGGTAAGATCCATCTTCATCACTCTGGTCTGCAAAGTTGACGATACGTGCTTTCCAGGTGGCTACACGGTTCGAAATACTTGGAAAAGCAAGTACGATAAGGATGAATATAAATAGGGCCACTATGGAGGCGCCAAGTATTTTTAACAGGTGTTTCCATGGTACGCCCGCGACGATCAACAGCAATAGTGACATGGTGAAAATGACGGCTGTGGTAGAAAAATCCGCTGGCAGTATAAGTACTAATGTCAAGGCTATTGCACCTAGTGGATATCTCAAACTTTTAAATTCAGAGAGGTCTCGTGGTTTTGCGAACCATTTAGAAAGCCAAACGAGTAGGGCTAACGAAGCAAATGCGGAAGTCTGAAAACTTAGTCCAACAAAGGGAAGACGAACCCATCGTGATGCATTAGCACCTCCCATTTCATTCCCTTGAGTAAGGGTCACGATCAACATGATTATCGCTACTGGAAGCAAGATCATAGATAGTTTACCTATGAGTCTAAAGTTTAATCGGTGCACAGCATACAAGAGTATAGCGCCTAGAAAAAGGTGAAAAAGATGTTTGGTTAAAAACTGAAAGGTGTTTCCGCCACTAAACTTGTGCGCAAGAGAACTGCTTGCGCTGTAAGAAGGCAAGAAACTGGCGAGCATCAGGATGAGGATCAATCCCCAAAGAAGCAAGTCACCTTTAAGATATTTTTGTACCGTATTCACCCAGGTCTAGAGGTTTCTCACTGATTGCTTAAATTGATTTCCACGATCTTCATAATTTTCAAATAAATCAAACGACGCACAACAAGGGCTTAGTAGTACTGCATCTCCCTTCGTTGAGAGTTTAGCCGCTTTACGAACAGCTTGACTCATAGAATTCGTCTCCACGATTTCTACTACCCCAGAGAATGCCTCAATAATTTTAGAGTTGTCTATTCCTAATGCAACGATTGCTTTCACCTTGTATTGAACGAGCTGAAGAAGCTCGCTGTAATCATTGCCTTTGTCGACACCTCCTAAAATCCAAACAACTGGTTTTTGTTGGCACTCTAAGGCATAATACGTTGCGTTAATATTAGTTGCCTTTGAATCGTTGATGTATTCAACGCCACTGATGTTCAAGACACTTTCTAGTCGGTGCTCAAGGGCATCAAAAGAGGTGAGTTGTTTGCGTATGGTGTCTTTGCGAATTTGAAGTAATTTACTTCCTAATCCTGCGGCCATGCTGTTGTACATGTTGTGTTTTCCTTGTAAAGCGAGTTCTTCAATAGTCATTACGTCGTTGTTTAATGTTATTGTTATTTTATTATTGTCCAGTGCCGTTATCCTATGTTGACTTGCGGGTTCGTCGCAACCAAAGGCATGGAGACTGGGTTTTATGATCATTTTTTCTTGCCATTTCCGCATAAACTCGATGCTTATCGCATCGTCATCGCAGTAGATGAAATGACCCGTTTCAGGAGTGAAATCCAGCAGTTGGAATTTGCTCCTAGCATACTTGCTGAGGTCATAGTCGTAGCGATCTAAATGGTCAGGGGTGATGTTTGTAAGGATGCTGATGTGTGGCTTAAAGAGGTATGCATCGTCTAATTGGAAACTACTTACTTCCAATACAGCTACTTCGGGATCAGGCGCGCCAGATTCTATGCGCTTTGCAAGAGCTCGTGCGAGACTAAGTCCAATATTACCTGCTAAAATGACGTCTCTTTCTTCCTTGATAATATGGTGGCACATCGTAGCTGTAGTTGTCTTTCCATTGCTACCTGTCACTGCTATAATGACAGCATCAGTGTGTCGTGCTGCCCAGTCCACTTCTCCCATAAGAGGTATTCCGCTCTCTTTAATAGCGAGAATCACTGGAGCAGTGTGTTTAATGCCTGGGCTCTTAATGATGGCCTCTGCCGTCATAATGCGTTCTAAACTATGCCCGCCATCCTCATAGGAAACACCCCACTGTTTCAGCGAAGATTTATCCTCTTCACTCAACGTACCAAACTCACTGAGAAACGCTTTTACCCCAAGCATAGATGCTAGATAAGCGGCTCCCATGCCGCTTTCTCCGGCACCAATGATGGCTATATGTTGGTAAGCTTGGTTCACTAGATTATCTCAGTTTTAAAGTTGCAATAGCTAGAACTGCGAGCATGATGCCTACAATCCAAAACCTGGTGACAATTTTAGTTTCAGGCATTCCCTTTTTTTGGTAATGGTGGTGTAACGGACTCATTAAGAATACCCGTCGACCTTCGCCATGTTTTTTCTTTGTGTATTTGAAGTAGCTCACCTGTATGATCACGCTCAGGTTCTCTACCAAGAAAATTCCTGAAATAATGGGCAATAGAAACTCCTTACGTACCGCTAGGGCAAGGACAGCGATTATAGCCCCAATGGCTAATGAGCCGGTATCTCCCATAAAGACTTGAGCAGGGAAGCTGTTGTACCATAGGAAGCCAATTGTGGCACCAATAAAGGCCGCAGTGAAAATCACAAGCTCACCAGACTCAGGAATGTACATGATGTTGAGATAACTAGAGAAGACGATGGAACCGCTCACATAAGCCAGTACGAGCAGTGCTGTTCCCGCTATTGCTGAGGTACCTGTCGCTAGCCCATCAAGCCCATCGGTTAAATTGGCCCCGTTAGATACGGCTGTGATAATGAATATGACTGCTAAAATATAGACGACTGCAGTAAAGGGTTTCCCTGATCCACCCATCCAGTTGGTGAAATAGGCGTAGTCAAATTCATTGTTTTTGAGAAAGGGTAGGGTAGTTTTTGTACTCTTCACAGCGTCTCCATAGGATATACTTTGCGATGTCTCTTCCCAGGCTTCCATCTTCGCGACTGGTAATTGCTCCTTAATAGTCACTTGTGGGTTGAAATAAAGCGTACTTCCGACAATAACTCCAAGCCCAATTTGTCCTATGACTTTAAATATTCCCCTTAGGCCTTTTTTGTCTTTTTTGAAGACCTTGATGTAATCGTCTAAGAAACCAATAGCCCCCATCCATAGCGTTGAAATAAGCATAAGAATGATGTAGATATTGTCCAGTTTTGCCCAGAGTAACGTAGGTACTACAATGGCTAAAAGGATAATTAATCCGCCCATAGTTGGTGTCCCCGCCTTTTCTGTTTGACCGTCTAGCCCCAGGTCTCTGACTGTTTCTCCTACTTGAAGTCTTTGAAGCCTTCCGATCAGACTTTTCCCGAAAACCATACTGATGAGCAATGAGGTCATGACTGCCATAGCCGCACGGAATGTGATGTATTTAAATACACCTGCCCCCGGAAGGTCGTAGCTCTCATTAAGAAAATCGAACAAGTAGTATAACATCTCTAGCTGTGTATTAGTAATTGAATTTCTTCTATGTCATCAAAGTGCAGCCTTACACTTTTGATCTCTTGGTATTTTTCGTGTCCCTTACCCGCCAACAAAATGATATCTCCGGGTTCTGCGAGCATTACGGCAGATTTAATGGCTTGTCTGCGGTCAAGAATTTGTATCGTTCTTGTCTCCTGATCAGGGCTTAATCCATTCGCCATGTCCTGCAGAATGACATTGGGGTCTTCATCTCTGGGATTGTCTGAGGTTAGGATGACTCTGTGGCTAAGCGAAGCGGCTATCTCTGCCATGATGGGGCGCTTTCCTTTATCACGATTTCCTCCGCATCCCACAACGGTGATGATTTTACCTTGTCCTTCGCTTAAGATCTCTATGGTCTTTAGCACATTTTTAAGTGCATCAGGGGTATGTGCGTAATCAACAATAGCGGTTATTCCATTTCCGATGATACTGTGGAATCTCCCTTCAACCGGCTGTAAGAGGCTCATCGTAGTAAGAACCTGTAGAGGATCCTTGCCAAGTTCTACTGCTACGGCAAAGACCGCCGTTAAGTTGTAAGCGTTAAAGTCGCCTAATATTCTAGTCCAACATTCTTGTTCATTGATACTGAGCAGCATACCGTCGAATCGGCGCTCAATGATTTTGGTTTTATAATCAGAAGGGAATTGTAAAGCGTAGCTTTTTGTGCGTGCTTTACAATCCTTAATCATACTGATGCTATGCTTTACATCATCGTTGTAAATGGCAACGGCATCACTTTTTAATTGGTCGAAAAGAATTTTTTTCGCCTTCACATAGCTGTTCATATCGCCATGATAGTCCAAGTGGTCTCGTGTGATATTGGTGAATACTGCCGCGTCAAAAGCTACGTGTGCTGCCCGGCATTGAGCAAGAGCATGAGAGCTAACTTCCATGAAACAGTATTTAACCCCTGCATTTACCATCGTACGCATATGCTGTTGTATCGATAAAGCGTCTGGCGTGGTATGTGTTGCTGGAATAGACTCCTTGCCAATCTTTATATCTATAGTGCTCAGTAGTCCGCACAATGCGCCGTCTAGCTCAGAAAAAAGATTGAATAGTAATGTGCTAACCGTGGTCTTGCCATTAGTTCCGGTTACGCCTACTACGGTCATTTCTTGTGAGGGGTTCTCGTACCAATTACTGGCAATAGCGCTGAGTGCCATGGCACTATTGCGCGTAACTATATACTGTATACCTGCGGTGGTGTTTTCGGGTATTTGCTCGCATACGATGGCGGTAGCGCCAGAAACGACAGCTTGTTCTATAAAGTTGTGACCATCGACTTGAGTGCCGTGTATAGCAACAAAAAGGGAGTTGTCAGTTACCTCTCTGCTGTCATAGCAAACGTTACTTATGGCAATTTGAGTATTCCCAACTACCTCTTTTAATCGTACCCCGTAAAGCAAGTCTTTCAGTAGTTTCATCGCAGGTAAAGTTTAATCTCTTGGCATTGGTTTAGTGGTGTTCCTATAGCCGGCTGTTGGCTACTCACGTTACCTATTCCTTGAATTTCTGCACTGAGCCCTGCTGACGCAAGTACACGAAGAGCCTCCCGTGCATCAAGCCCTGCAAGATTTGGGAGGTAGTTGCCTTTTAAAGCTTTGTCGTAGGTACTTAGATTGAATTCTCCTGTTTTGGCTATGGCTAATTGGCCGGGATTCAGTGTTCGTGGATCTTGAGGCATTTGACTATATACTTCATCTGCGATGTCCTTAAAAACTGGTCCCGCAACAACGTTTCCGTAGTAGCCAATGTGGTAATCTGGTTTGTTGATGACCACAATACAGCTGTAAGCGGGCTTATCTGCTGGGAAATAACCCGCAAATGAGCTTTGATAATCTGTCGTGTTTCCCGTCCAATAATTCAATTGGCAGGTTCCTGTCTTTCCTGCGAGCTGGATGTTGTCATCTAAGAGATTGGTAGCCGTTCCTCTGGTCACAACTCCTTTTAGTAGGACTTGAAGCTTCGCTATAGTGGCTTGTGAACAAATGGCTTGGTTGAGCACCTTCGTCTCAAACTGCTCTACAATACGTCCGTGGTCCATGATTCTATTAACCACCTGTGGCTGCACCATTTTCCCATTATTCGCTACGGCGTTGTAGATGGTCAGTAATTGTAAGGGTGTCATGGAAAGTGAATAGCCATAGGCCATCCATGGTAAGGTGAGTCCGGACCAATTATTATCTGACGGCTTCGGTATGTTGGGAGTGGTTTCACCCTTAATGCTTACACCCGTCTTTTCGTGAATCCCCCTACGATAGAGGAAATCCACGTATTCTTCAGGTTCGTCCTTGAAGTTTTCATAGACGAGTTTAACGATTCCTGTGTTTGAACTTACTTCAAAGGCACGACGTAAATTAATCTTACCATAACCTCCTTTTTTGGAGTCACGTACGTTTTTGCCATAAATGGTATAGACTCCGTTTTTAGTATCCACAATGTCTCCTGTATCAGCGACGCCTGTCTCTAAAAGTGCCATAGTTGAGAGGAGCTTCATGGTCGAGCCAGGTTCTGTCGCTTCCCAAACAGCGTAGTTTCTCAGTTCCGTGTAAGTACTGTCTTCGTTTCGCCCGAGGTTGGCCATGGCAACAAGTTTTCCCGTAGCGACCTCCATGACAACTGCGCATCCATGATCCGCCTTGTATTTCTTAAGTTGCTTGAGTAGGCTTTGCTGTGCGACATCTTGAATGCGGGTGTCTATCGTGGTATGAAGATCAAAACCGTCCATAGGCTCAATAGATTCAGAATCTTCTAGAGGTTTCCAGTCGTTTCCCGCAATTTTTTGTTTTAGTCGGCTTCCAGGTTTTCCTTTTAAATACTCGCTATAGTAGCCTTCAAGTCCAGCACTTGCTCCTTCAAGATCATAGCCAATCGTTCGCATTTTAATGTTGGTTGCCATTTGTACGCGCTGGTGGTCTTCTTCGACAATCAATCCTCCTTTGTAGGCACCACGGTGAAGGATGGGGTATTGCTTCATGCGCTGCATTTCACTAAAATTGAGCTTGGCAGCTAAAGGCACATATCTGTGTTTTTTCGTGCGTTCCTCTCTAAGGTATTGTGCCCAGCCGCTGGCAGTGTACTTGTGGTTTAGTGTCGCTAATTTTTGACCGAGGCCGTCTATTTCCGCAAGGAAAATATCCTGAGGGACTGTGACGGCATCAAAATGTACTTTGTAAACAGGTTTTGTTGTGGCCAATGTTTTTCCATCAGCACTGTATATGTCGCCACGTTTAGCGTGAATGATCTTTCGTTCAATAACACGGTTCTGGCTTTCTGCTCTCAACTCAGGGCCCATGACTAATGACACGTAAAAGAGTCTACTCAGGATGACCAGTAGCATCAAATAGATCCCACCACTCATCCAGGTAACTCTGGTTTTCATGTTTTTAGTCTCGTTATTCACTTTCTACAACTATTTTCTCTGGTCGTTCGTCTGGGTTAATCAGGTCCAATTCTTGTGCACGCTTTAATACCCTGCTTTCTAGTGATAGCTTTGTCAAGCGTTCTTTTGTTTCCGTATGCTCTGCTTCTAATGTTTGTCTCAGTTTACTGAGTTTATCAATCTCATGGACTTTACGATCAGTGCTGTGGCTCACATAAATTGAAAAAAGTGCTAATGCGCTAAGCCATGCGGCAAACGGCAGCATTCTAATGAGACCCTCGTCAGTGAGTTTCAGTCGGTCAGTAACGGCTTCTATGGCTTTCTTAAGCTTGCTCATTTCTCGTCCAAGGCTCTTGAGTTCGTTCGGCTATTCTAAGTTTCGCGCTCGTTGCGCGCGGGTTTATTGCATTCTCTGCTGCGGAGGCGATGACCGGTTTTCGGGTAATTCCTTTTAGAGGTACTCGTTTCACACCGAACATGTCGCTTTCTGTTGGTCCCATTGCCTTGCCATCGCGCATGAAGTTTTTCACCATACGGTCCTCAAGACTGTGGTAACTCATTACAACGAGTCGCCCACCTGGTTGAAGAACATCTATGGCGCCATAAAGCAGCTCTTCTAGTACTTCTAGTTCCTCATTGACTTCCATTCGGAGTCCTTGGAATACCTGTGCGATATACTTGTGCCATTGTCCTCTAGGAGCAAGTGGCTCGCATAGATCGCGTAGTTGTGCAGTAGTGGTTAGCGGGTTGTTTACCCTGGCCATTAAGAGGGCATTGATTAGAGTGCGCAAGCCTCTGATGTCAGTGTGTTTTTTAAATAGATCGTAAAGTGCTTGTTCCTCATAGGTATCAAGAACCTCTTGAACAGAAATACCTGAGTTAGGATTCATTCGCATGTCTAAAGGGCCATCAAAACGAATAGAAAATCCTCGTTCTCCCTCATCAAACTGGTGTGAACTAACTCCTAAGTCAGCTAAAATGCCATCTACATGTTGCACACCGTAAAGCCGCAGGTGGTTTTTTAAGTAGCGGAAATTGGCCGCAATAAACACAAGGTTAGGGTGGTCTGTTAGGTTGTTTTTGGCATCAGGATCCTGATCGAAGGCATATAGTTTGCCTGTCGTCAAAAGATCTAGGATGGCCCTGCTATGGCCACCGCCGCCGAAAGTGACGTCAACATAATTCCCGGTAGGATCTATATTGAGGCCTTTAAGGCATTCCGTTAAGAGAACTGGATCATGATAGCTCATTATGACTTGGATTTTTTCCGCCCATTACTTCTTCAGCGAGCAATCCAAAGTCATCGTTATCCACGTTCACTGCACTTTCGTAAGCTTCCTTGTCCCAGATCTCTACGATACCACTATGTGCACTAAGCACAATATGGCCGCTGAGGTTGGCGAAGGACTTGAGATCTGGACTGATACCCACTCTCGTGGCGCCGTCCAATTCTACCAGCTTGACTCCTGCAGTGAAAAGTCGAATAAAATCGTTGTGCTTTTTAACAAAGCGGTTTAGGCTATTTACCTTCTCCATGACTCCATTCCACTCTTGCATAGGATACAATTCCAAACACTTGTTAAACACGCTTCTTTTGAGTACGAAAGCATCGTCCATCGCGGGCGCTAGCTGCTTTTTCAGCGCGGCCGGAAGACTGATGCGACCCTTCGCATCCATCTTGCATTCGTGTACTCCAATCAGATTTAACATGTGTATAGATTGCTCTCTTACAAAAGTAGAATTATCATCCCACGATTTCCCACAAAGATACACATTGTGAATAACTTTTGTTGATTAGCCCATTAAATATTCGCTTATCCCTTATTAGGCGCGGTGGGAAGAAGTGGGAAATAGTGAAATCAAAGTGTGTATAACCTTGTTAATAGCGTAAATAGAATTCGCAGGATAAAATGACCTAACTTTGCGCTAATCCTAGGAATATGAAGATTAAAACAGTCGAATTCGTAAAATCCTCTAGTGTCATTGAAGAATGTCCTGAGGGAATAAAAAATGAGTTTGCTTTCATCGGAAGGTCAAACGTTGGCAAGAGCTCACTCATCAACATGTTGATGCAGAGAAAGGAACTTGCCAAGATATCTGGCCGACCAGGAAAGACACAGCTTATTAATCACTTTGAGGTGAATCAAGACTGGTACCTGGTGGATTTACCGGGTTACGGATATGCGAAAACTTCCAAGAAGAATAGAGCGGTTTTTCAGAAGATGATCACCACTTACATTAAGGAGCGTCCTAACCTTATAAATACTTTTGTCTTGGTAGATTCGCGCCATGATCCACAAAAAATAGACATTGAGTTTATGGAGTGGTGCGGTATGGAAGGCATTCCCTTTGGTATCGTTTTTACGAAAATTGATAAGCTAGGATCTTCTGCGTTAATGAAGCAGTTAACAAAGTACAAGAAGAAACTAATGCAACATTGGGAAGAACTTCCTCCATTATTTATGACCTCAGCAGAGGGACGTACAGGTAGGGAAGAACTATTGCGTTATATAGATACGGTGCACCAAAGCATTTCTCCAAGCATGTATGTGAAGGACAAAGAAGTGTTCTGGGAAGGCGGTGAACAGAAGCCTACTGATGAGAAATAAAAAAGGGGAGCGTTAACGCTCCCCTTTTTTATTTAGTCTTTTGGTGCTTCAATGATTCCTGATTTCTCACCAAAGTACCTAGCGAAATCTCTCATGTCAGCGGCTAAGGCTGTGTCCTCTGTAGCGCGCTCATATCCATCAGCCATAGAGATGAAAGTTTGGTGAAACATTCGTTTCATGTCGTCCATCAACATGTCTTTTGTCCACAAATCAATGCGTAAACATTCCGATGTTTTATCATCCCAAACACCCATCATCATTGCTTTCGCATTTTCATTGGTGACGCCTCCGTCAGTTGCGCTCCAGTTGATGGATTCCGGAATTTTATTTTCATCTAATCCTACGGTGATGCGGATTTCACTTTCTTTAACTACTGCCATTAGGGTTTGTATTGAGCTTCGCGCAAGAATTTTTGGGCGTCGCGGATGTTTAGAATTTCATTCAAAGATAGTTCGGGATGGTTGTCTGCAAAGCTGCGCACCATGTTATAACCGATAAACTGGGCCACTTGTCCTGGCACATCGGCATCCATCGCAGTGCCGAGTTTTGAAAATGGTGCCGGTTCAGCCAAGCGTTGACGTATCATCATATCTGTGCTAAACAATAGCTTTTCACGCACAAACACCTCCCATACTTGACGTTCACTGTCTTCCAAAAACGCAAAGGCTTCTGGTGAATAACCCAGGATTTCAGCGGTACTTATCTCAGGGCAAAGTGCTTCTGTGGCAAGATGACGCTTACCGTAAAAAATCATTTGAGCAAGCAGGGTTTCGTCATTAAAATTGTTCGGATTTATAGTGCTTACTAATGCGTGGGCAAATTGTATTGGAAGCTGTTCCTTACGCATTAACTCACGTTGGTATCCAGCTATAGATCCATAACCAGGATAGGCGGCACCTAAGTAGTTATCTAAGCCTACGAAGGCAAAAGAGGGCTCCGTTGTACTCCCAGAATAGTATAAGCAAGGAGTTTCCAGATCGATCCCACTGATGTAAAAATAGAGATGACTTGGAATACTTAATTCTAGTAACGCGTTTGCTCTAGCGGCGATCATGGCTAATTCCTCTGAAATAACCCTCTTGTTCAGTAGGTTTTGAACGTTTGTATAGTGGTCTTTTAACAGTTGGTTCTCGCGTTCATTTTGCCAAAAAAATCGTTGACTATTACTCTGAAGGAATGGTTGGAAACTCTGCTGAATATTTTTCCAGTCCATGCTGTCCCCACTGAACAAGGCATCATCAAAGGAGCGCACCTCCCAATTGACTTCTGGAAGATTTTCCACTGTAAATAGTGAACTTTCTCGTTGACATCCTCGTTGAATAAAGAAGGCCATAGCTGCTAGGAGCGTCGCAGTGAAGAGGTATATTTGGTAAGATCCTTTCATAGGGACAAAATTAAAGGGAAAGAGATGAAATTACAGGAAACTGCGGATCATATTACAAATTGGCTAAAAGACTATGCATTGCACGCAGGTGTGAAGGGCTTTGTTGTTGGTGTTTCGGGTGGAATTGACTCTGCCTTAACTTCTACGTTATGTGCCTTAACGGGTCTAGATGTGTTGACCTTAGAGATGCCTATTCATCAAAACCCACTGCAAGCATCTCTAGGAAGAGCGCACCAGCAATGGCTTAAAAAGTATTTTCCAAACACTAGCCATAAGAGCATAGAGCTCTCCGGAGTATATGATCATTTTGTCGAGTCTATGCAACCTGGAGGTGCAGATCACGAACTTTCTTTGGCAAACACCAGGGCACGTTTGCGTATGTCTACGCTTTACTACCATGGTCAAGCGAATGGATTATTAGTAGCAGGTACAGGGAATAAAGTAGAAGACTTTGGAGTTGGATTCTACACTAAATATGGAGATGGCGGCGTAGACCTGAGTCCCATCGCAGACCTCTATAAAACAGAGGTTTTTAATATTGCTAGAGAGTTGGGCATTGTGGAGGGTATTCTTAGTGCTAAGCCTACTGACGGATTATGGGGAGATGACCGCACAGATGAAGACCAACTGGGTGCAACCTATCCAGAATTAGAGTGGGCAATGACTCAAAATGAAGCAGGTAAAAAAGCTTCAGATTTCGTGGGTAGGGAAGCGGAGGTGATGTTCATTTACAACAGATTCCATACGGCGAATACTCATAAAATGATACCTATTCCGGTCTGTCAAATTCCTAAAGAGTTCAAGCTTTGATAGGCCTTAGTCTAAGACGACCTCATCCATGAAGAAATAGGTTGGATATCCGGCACCAGGATGCCAGCTTTCCAATGCTCCTGCATTTTCATAATGGACACGAATGGCCTTAACTAGAGTGGTTTTAAAATCAAAAGGCAAGGCTATTCTGTAGGGCTCTTCTTGAGTTAGTGCACGCTCTTTTAAACTAGTGCTACCCACTTCAGTCCAGAGCTCATCTACTAAAATCTCTACGCGAACCCGCTGCGGCAAGGCGATCCAGGCACGTATATCCTTAAGTAACCCTACATTGACAGTATTCAGGTTTTTTGGGTTTGTCAATGAAATTTCCAACGTTGCATCTTGATCGTAGATA
>CAJJCK010000060.1 GCA_905182675.1 uncultured Cryomorphaceae bacterium
AGTGTAGGGGAGTATGTTGAGTATGAGGAGATAAAAGACGATTCTCAGGGATCAGATAAATGAAAAAATTAGGTATCATAACTTACTATTGGCCACCCGCTGGTGGGCCAGGAGTGCAGCGCTGGCTTAAACTCAGTAAGTACCTCGCTCGGCAAGGTGTGGATTTATATATAGTTACTGTAGATGCTGATAAGGCTACCTATCCTCTAGTCGATAAAGGCCTATTGGACGATGTTCATGAAAACATTCACGTTACACGTACGACTACCTCTGAGAAATTTGGTGCCTATAAAAAGGCGACAGGAACGACTCAAGTACCTTTTAGTGGATTCTCTGGGGAAGAGGTCAATGTCTCATTTGTCCAGAAAATCGCCCGATTTATTCGCGGAAATTTCTTTGTTCCTGATGCTCGAAAGGGTTGGAACGTACATGCCTATAACGCTGCGGCAAAACTTATTAAGGAGCATGATATTCAACATTGGGTAACTACTTCTCCTCCGCATAGTTCTCAGATTATAGGTCGCCGATTACAGAAAAATTTAGGAATTCATTGGACAGCAGATTTTAGAGATCCTTGGACTGATATCTATTATTATCGCAAATTTTATCCACTAGCAATCACACGTTGGTTCGAGCAAAAACTTGAACGTAGTGTGTTCAGCGCATGTGACGCTTTGATCAGCGTGAGTCCCTCTTGGAGCACATTATACATCTCAAAGGGCGCTACGCCGGCGGATAAAGTCCATACGATCACTAATGGTTTTGACGTAGATGATTTTTCCTCGATTTCACCAGATCGGCCGGAGCTATTTACAATGACCTATGCTGGTACCTTGGCATCGCAATATCCAGTTGCCGATTTTGTAAAGGCATTGAATGTTTTGGATTTTCCGGTGAAATTGAACATCATAGGTTCTTGGGATGCTTCCAGCAGATTAAAGCTTGAAGATGCTTCTACACATGTTGATTTGGAATTTATCTCTTATGTTCCAAAGAAAGACTTGAATGCGTATTTAGTCAACAGTCACTTGATGTTGTTTCTGCTCCCAGAGGTTGACAGTGCTTCTGGACATGTTCCTGGAAAACTATTTGATTATTTAGGCGGAGGTAACCCAATCCTAGGACTAGGTCCTGTTGATGGAGATGCTGCGAATATCATTCGTGACGCTCAAGCTGGTCAAGTATTTAGTTACGATGATACAGACGGAATCGTGAATTTCATATCTAAGATGCACGACACTGGAGCGCCTAAAACACCTTCAAATAAAATCGCTCCTTATGAGCGAAATCAGCAGGCAAAACAGGTGTTGGCGGCTATTTTCGGATCTGATTGACATCAACGTGCGCGGGAGAGTTAAGCTTCCAGTCTTTGACTCTGTTCTCTATAAGTGCTCCAGCCTAAGTAAATCATTAATACTATAAGTATAGCGGATCCCGCCATATTCACGTTTCTCCCAGTGTAGTAGGATTTTGGGGCAAACTCAAATACGATGTCATGCTTTCCCGAAGGAATCTTCATACCGCGTAAGAGGTAGTTTACGCGAATATGCTCAACGGCTTCTCCATCTATATAGGCTTGCCAGTCATTGCCTGATCCTTGATAAAATATCTCGGAGAATACTACAAAGCTTCCTCCACCGTCGTAGCTATATTCCATGAACTTAGGATCATAACTGGTCAGGCTGATTCCTCCAGCTGATAGGGCAGGATTATTGCCTAGGTAGGCCGAGTAACGCTGATCTACAACCACGGTTGTTTTTGGGTCAAAGCCAGATAACGCATTCATCTCTGCATCGGCATCAGCAACTAAATTTATTTTGCTCACCGTCCACGCATTTCCACAAACGTTAGGGTTGCGTTGTGCTTGTGGTTGACCATTTCCTCCCTGTGCAATGACATACTTCATATTGAGCATGTCGAAGCAAGCCATGTTTTGCTTGCTCAACTGGTTGTCTATTAAATCTTGATAGCGTTGCAGTTTAGCGCCGTGATATCCACCTATGCTTTTATGGTGGTAACTGGTATAGCTATCAGAGGTCAAGGAAGTCGTACTGTTCCAGACACGGAAGTGCGGATCTTTGTCCATCAATATGGATTGATTAGCAGCGTTTGGAGCATATTGTGCTTCCCATTTCCTCTTGGTTAAGAAGTCGTCAGTCTCTAATTGATCACGGTCGAAGATGAGAAGATCGCCTAACGTTATCGTTGCTAAAGCAGCAATGGCAAGATTAAGCCCCAGCTTTCCCGTATGCCACAACCAAAGTGCGGCTGTAACCAAAACCCCTATGAATAAGGTCCTCATAGCAGATGACGTAATGATGCCTCTTCTATCGCTCAATAACTGATCTATGGCAAATCCTTGTTGACTGAATTGGGCATCTCTTGCAGTTTCTAGATCCATGCCCATTGGAGCTATTAATCCAAATAGAATCACAAATCCACCAAACAAGCCAGCTCCCTTTAACAAGGCATTCATCCGTGATGACTTGTCCATTTCAAACCAGGCGTTGAGTCCGAGTATTCCGTAAAAAGGAATGCTAAAAAACAGAACCACCATCGCCATAGAAGGGACACGAAATTTATTGTACAG
>CAJJCK010000061.1 GCA_905182675.1 uncultured Cryomorphaceae bacterium
CCACGCTCCATTTGACTTACAGGATATATGCGTTCTCTACAGGCATTTCCCACGAGTTCAAGCACCGTTTTTTTAGCGGTAGGATCATCCATAGATGCCAAAAAACCTTTAGGCTTATTCAGCACTACGTAACGCATTTTGTCAGTTTTGATTGTAGCGTTGTTGTATTTCACGACATCAGAAGGCTTCACTTTGATGCCCATTTCAACAACTACCTTCCCGTTCACCTCTACCAGACCTGCTTGAATCAAATCATCCGCTTCACGACGTGAGCAAATACCGGCGTTTGCCAGGTATCTATTTAGTCTAATCTCGTCGTTTACTCCGACTAATGATTCCGCTGTACGGCTGCGTGCACTTCTGTATTTCTTACTGGTGAACTGACGTTCAGTAGATTCTTTAGAATCGTCATTGTCCCAAGTTTTACTAGGTCCTTTAACAAATCTATTTTCAGATTGCTTAGGTCCACGTTTGGGTCCTGTTGAATTTGAACGATCGCTACGCATGCTTAAAATTTTTATACAAAGGTAGCGTACTACTGTGGTAGCCAATTGATTTCATCCAACTTTAGTCAATATTTACGTGAAATACCTTTGGTCCTTTAGAATTGCCCCAATAATGGATGAGAATCACCTTTAGTTCAGCCGCCTGATAGCGGTGAAGCAGAGGAATACCAGCACGTATAATTCTATTGATTTGACGCTGGTCAATGAGATCTTCTATCAATTCTACCGCAGACGAGCGGTATTTAACCTCGTTGAGGTACAAGCAATCCCCTTTTAAAGAAATGACGTCTACTTCACTTCGTCCCATTCTGTAATTTCGGGTGATGATAATGTGCTGGTTAGATTCCAGCCATATTCCAGCTAAACGCTCTGCTTCTTTATAATTCATTCCATCAATCTAGGCCTAAAATTAGGCAGGACTCCGGAGTGTGAAGAACTAGAACTTATGAGTGGTAGAGAGTCAATGTTCCGTAATCATAATCCCATTTTCAATAGTGGCCTCAGTACCCGTTAAAAGTGGCCAGTTGTTTTCTGTATGCCCAAAAGGGAAATCTGTAATAAGAGGTACGCGCAATTCTTTAAAGTGTTTTGCGAGCGTATTCTCAATACTCAACCCCCACTTGATTTCGTGGTCGTGGATGTCCGAAAAAGTGCCAAGTACAACCGCTTGTAATTCATCAAAAGCACCTTTGCGCTTTAGGGCTAACAACATTCGATCAATATGATAATGGTATTCGTCCAAGTCTTCAAGGAACAGTATACAATGCTTCAAATCAGGTAACGATTTCGTACCATAGATACTGTAAATAACACTTAAGTTACCAGCAATAACGGTCCCTTTAAGAGAAAGTGCAGCGGATTGTAGGGCCACGGATTGTTTACCTGTCGATAGTAGTTCAAACGTTTGCTGCAGATGTTTAGGATCTGTCAGCGCAAAAGAGATAGGCATCGGAGCATGTATGGCGGGTATTCCATGCTGGTTAGCGTGGCATAGAAAAGTGGTGAAGTCAGAAAACCCTACGAGCCATTTAGGTGCCAATTTAAGTGCCTCCCAATTGACGTCATCCACAATATCAGCACTGCCATAACCTCCACGGATATTCCATATGGCACGAACATCGTTATGCTCTATCAGATGATTAAAGGCTTTAATCCTCTCCTCAATACTCCCGGCTACTTGTCCATCCTTTTTTAAAATAGACGAATGGAAATAGCATTTATATCCAGCTGCCTCGATATGTTTTTTCGCGGTATCCACCATTTCCATGGTAGCGAACCGCGCTGTCGCACTAAGCCCAATGACATCTCCGGGGTTTAAAAGTGCTGGAATTCTTTGTTTCATAGGGGAAAATTAGCACATAAAACCTCACTATCTTAGCAGTATCAATTAAAGCTTTACAAGTACGCATGAGTACAAAGAAAAAAATCTTGGTAACGGCAGCTTTGCCATATGCCAATGGCCCCATCCATATAGGACACCTAGCTGGGTGCTACCTGCCTTCAGATATCTATGTAAGGTACCTGCGAATGCGTGGCCGAGATGTAAAGTTTGTTTGCGGTTCTGACGAGCACGGTGTGCCGATCACTATTAAAGCGAAAAAAGAAGGTATTACCCCCCAGCAGGTAGTTGATCGTTACAATGGAATGATGAAGACCGCATTCGAGGAATTCGGAATTAGTTTTGATCATTATTCTCGTACCTCTAGTGAGCAACACCATAAAAATGCTAAGGATTTTTTCAGAAACTTATATAATAAAGGTGCACTCGAGGCAAAGGAAACAGAGCAGTATTATGATCCTGAGGTTGGACAATTCTTAGCTGATCGTTACATTACCGGCGAATGTCCTAAATGTCACAACACGGAGGCCTACGGTGACCAGTGTGAAAGTTGCGGAGCCTCGCTAAACGCTACAGACCTCATCCATCCTAAAAGCGCTTTATCAGGAGCTGTTCCGGAGATGAGAAAAACAACCAATTGGTTCTTACCCCTAGATAAACTCTCTGGAGATTTACGTGAGTTTTTGGAGTCAAGAGAAGATTGGAAACCAAATGTAATAGGCCAATGCATGAGCTGGTTAAATGCTGGAGATGGATTACAACCACGGGCAATGACACGCGATCTGGATTGGGGTGTTCCCGTCCCGATCGAAGGAGCAGAAGGCAAGGTCATGTATGTTTGGTTTGATGCTCCGATAGGCTATATTTCTGCCACTCAAGAGCTACTTCCTGATGATTGGGAGGACTATTGGAAAGGAGAAAATGCTGAAATTATTCACTTCATAGGTAAGGACAACATTGTCTTTCACTGTATTATTTTTCCAGCCATGCTCCAGCAACATGGTGAATATGCAATGCCTAAGCAGGTACCGGCGAACGAATTTTTGAATTTAGAAGGTAGAAAACTTAGTACATCTAAAAACTGGGCAGTTTGGCTTCATGAGTATCTGGCAGACTTTCCTGGGCAACAAGATGCGCTACGTTACGTTTTAACAGCGACTATGCCTGAGACAAAGGACAATGACTTCACTTGGGCCGATTTTCAGCAACGCAATAACAGCGAATTGGTTGCAGGCTTAGGTAATTTTGTAAATAGAGTAATGGTCCTAACGGACAAGTATTACAGCGGATTAGTTCAAAATCCGGGTATTCTTACGGAACAAGATCATATCGCACTTGCATCTATGACTCAATATGGACGTCGAATAGCAAAGGCAATAGAAAATTATAAATTTCGTGAAGCTATTGGCGAAGCGATGAATGTAGCTCGTTTAGGTAATAAATATCTGCAAGAACAGGAGCCATGGAAAGTGTACAAGCATGATCCCGAAAGGGCAGGTGCTGTGTTGTATGTGGCAACTCAAATTACGGCAGTCCTTTCTATTGTTTTTGAACCATTTTTGCCGACTACGTGTGAAAAGTTGCGTAACATGTTAAATATTCATGGTTCCCCAGAATGGTTGATGGCTGATCAAGAGATGATCGTCCCTCCAGGAACGCAACTCGGCAAAGCTGATTTACTTTTTGCAAAAGTTGAAGATGAGCAAGTTGAGGTTCAACGAGCTAAATTAAAGGCATCTGCGAAAATGCAAGAAGAAGAAAAACAAATGATTGTAGAGGAATTCACCCATAATCCTCAGAAGGAGGACATTAGTTTCGATCATTTCATGGGAATGGACCTACGTGTGGGGACTATTCTCGAGGCGGAACGTGTACCGAAAGCAGACCGTCTTTTGAAATTCCTAGTGGACACAGGCTTGGATCAAAGGACTATTGTTTCTGGTGTTGCTGAACATTTTTCTCCAGAACAGATGATCGGTAAGCAGGTCACCGTACTAATGAACCTGCCGCCAAGAAAAATAAAAGGCGTGATCAGTCAGGGTATGTTGCTCATGGCTGAAGATGCGGATGGCGCATTGCGAATAATGACTCCTGAAAATGGAACGGATAGTGGAGCCGTAATAGGATAAAGTGTTGGCTCCGTAGTTCAACGAATAGAATGCAGGTTTCCGGAACCTGAGATAAGGGTTTGATTCCCTTCGGAGCTACTAGGATCCCCTCTTGAATTTATTTTAAGAGATAGCGGTGCCAAAAATGTTATGGATGCTTGCTATAGATATGCGAGACATGAAAAAGGTGTTGATACTGTTCTTTTTGGAACAGGCGATATAAATCATTTAAAAGAAAATTTAAAATCTATCTTATCACCTAGATTATCTGAAGAAAGCATTAAGAAAATCAATCAATATTTTGGTCATTTAAAAGGTGTAGGATTAGATTTTCCTAGAAAAAAATAAATTTAAAATTTTATTATTAATTT
>CAJJCK010000062.1 GCA_905182675.1 uncultured Cryomorphaceae bacterium
AGGTATTGACTGATGTGCCATACATCATAGTAGCAAGTACGCCAAAAAGACCATATCCCAGTTCTCCTTTTAATTGAAACCCTCCATTCAAAATACTTTGAATTGGAAGAAATAAAATGACTGCTCCAAGTAAGCCAACAGCTACACCTTGCCATTGGAGACCCGTCGCACGCTGGGCAAAGAACCATCCGCCAATAAGAACCGTAAACAAGGGAACAAGTGAGTTTGTAATTCCTACAACAGCGCTATCTAAATGGTTTACGGCCAAAGGAAATAGGACGTAGGGTATGGCATTGCCCAGGAAACCCACGATTATCAATGGGAGCAAGTCTTTTCGCATGAAGTATTTGAAATGTCGAATACCAACGATACTCATAAAAATTGCCGCAATACTTACACGCAACGTCCCTACTTGGCTATAAGTGAAACTACCAAGCCCCCTTTTCATTAAAATAAACGATGATCCCCATATCATTGCTAGGGCAATGAACATAATCCAAGGAAGTAAGGGATGGTGATTTTGGCTGGTTGTCTTCATGCTGCAAAATTGTGACAATTCAAGCAATGAATGGGAAAATGGAACGTAATTTTGACAACAAATTAATTATGATGAAAAACGGCTTCTTATGTTTAGCAATGCTGTTCTTGTTTTCTTGCGGAAACCAGGAGCCTGAAGCATTGACTATTCCCTCCAAAACAGTTCAATTGACTGACACGGTCATCGTTAATGCGGAGTCCAAATTATTTATTTCAGGGATGACTTGTGTGATGGGCTGCAAAGGTGCTATTGAGAAGAAATTGAATACAACGGGTGGGATTGCATTCTTTGACATCACGTTTGAAGACAGTACCGCAACAGTGTCTTTTGACTCTACGTTAATATCTAATGATGATATCCTAGCTGTAGTTGCAGGAGTTGCTGGTGGAGGTTTCTATGAGGCTGTTTTGTTAAACGAATAAACTGGTACTAATGAGGAGCCCCATAATTAAGCGTCTTGCAACGATTTCATTGGTGTTTATTTTTCTAGTGATTCTTGCCGGGTCCATTGTTCGTGCAACTGGTTCGGGAATGGGATGTCCAGACTGGCCAAAGTGCTTTGGCTATACAATTCCTCCTACAGATGTCGAAACACTTACCTGGAGGGACAACAGAGGGTTCGAGGAAGGTCAAATGATCTTACGCGAAAACCACTTTTGGGTGGCAACTTCAGATTTCACAACGTCAACCACCTTTAACCAGCTAAATTGGTCCAAGTATGACCGTCACGATTATAGTATTTTCAATCCTGTTCACACCTGGATAGAGTTCATAAACCGTCTTATAGGGGCGCTAAGTGGTATTCCTATTTTGATTTTAGCCGTTTTATCAGTGATCAGCGTTCGAAAAAATCCCATCAATGCCATTTTATCCATGGCAGTACTGTTTTTGTTATTATTTGAAGCTTGGCTTGGTAAGACTGTTGTTGACGGTAACCTTGTGCCAAACCAGATCACAATTCACATGATGGGTTCTGTGGTTATCGTGCTGTTGTTATTAATGTTAAGAGCACGTAATGAAATAGAAGCCCCAAGGCTTCCTAAGATTGTGGTGGTCACATTATTGACACTTTTAGTACTTACGATTACTCAGATTTTTCTGGGTACACAGACGCGCGAGTTGGTTGATGCTGCTATGGATAATGGAATGATAAACCGAATTGATATTATCCCTGGAATTGAATCCTCCTTGCCAGAGATCCATAGATCGTTCGCGTGGTTGGTATTAGTGGTTGCGAGTATTCTTGTTTATGCTAAACGAGTGACCAAGGCAGATATACCGGGTTTCAATGCTTTGGTATTTGGTATTGGATTGGAATGGACGGTGGGATTAGTACTATACTTTTTAGGTCTTCCTGAGGTTATGCAGCCCGTTCACTTGGTGTTAAGTATAGCAATTCTATCGTCGATCAGCTATCCTCTATTTCTCTCTGTGCGTAAGACTTAAGGAGTTCAAATGCTTGTTCCCATTGCCCTTCAAAAACGAATATCTTTATGGATAAGCTTCCGCCAATAGGCAATACAGACGCCATGGTATAATGTTCCATTTCCACTCTGATACTGTTGCCTTCTAAAAAGTTGCAGATAAGGCTTGCTTCTGTGGGCGTCGCTGCTACAAATAATAGTTTTCTATTCCCCATCTTTCCATTGTACTGAGGATATTAAACTTAGTATTTCAGACCTCATGAAATCAGTTACCGGGGCCAAACTATCTGGGTTTGGAGCACTATAGTGGTACATTACTCCTCTAAGGAAATGTGAGTTGCTATCCGTAGCGTAAAACTGCGTGGTGGTGGCTGATGCACCTGACATTTCATAGTACATTCCATAGACATGGTTGTCTTGATAAGAAAATTGCTGTTCCCTCATTCCTGTGGCCTTGACCGTATGTTTATACGCGAGTTTTTGCGCCTCCATAAGCAATTCCTCTAAGTTGGAGTCGATGGTCTTATATGTCAGTTGTATGGTACTTTTAATTTCGGGATAGACTAAGTCCACCCAACAATTTAAGCTGTCTGTATACCTCACGTCCACATAGTTCTTGACCTGCGCGTTAAAACCACAAAAACCTGAGGTTAACACGATCGAAGAATCGCTAGCGGGAAGTCCAATTCTCATGAAACCCATTGGTCGCGCAGTGGGTGCGTTAGTGCATGAAACAATACCTAGAAAAAGTGATGCTATAAGAAGTATAGAGCGCATTAAGTTTCGGGGTTAATAGTTACTTTGAGTCTAATAAGCTTACGTTGGTCTACACTTTCTACTTTAAAAGTGAAGCGTTCATGGCTGATCATTTCACCCTTTTCAAGGAACTTCCCTGCGAGTTCAAGGACCAATCCAGCGAGGGTGTCGCTTTCTCCGTCTACAGCATCAAACGTATCTTTTGGATACTGAACAACTCGACAAAAATCAATCAGAGGTGTCTGTGCTTCGAACACAAAGTTGAAATCATCCAACTTACTATATACAAGGTCGTCATCATCAAATTCATCCGAAATCTCCCCTACAATTTCTTCAAGCACATCTTCTAAAGAAATTACCCCTGAGGTACCTCCAAACTCATCTACGACAATCGCCAAGTGAATTCTCCTCTGCTGAAATTCCTTTAATAGATCATCTATCTTCTTGCTCTCTGGCACGAAGAAAGGAACACGAACTAAATCTTGCCAAGCAAATGTATCGATGGCATCCATATATGGCAGTAAATCCTTGACGTACAAGAGTCCCTTTATTTGGTCTAGGTTTTCTTCAAAAACGGGAATTCGAGAATAACCACTTTCTGTAATGTGTCCTAATGTTTCAAAGTACTTCGCGGTGACGTCCATGGCGATGACAGATGTCCTAGGAGTCATGACTTCTTTAACGGCGGTTGAGCCAAAACGTACAATCCCTTGAAGTATGCGTTGCCCATTATCAGGGGTTAAATTATCACTAGTGAGCTCCAGTGCTTGCTCTAGATCGTCGACACTTAAACTTGGGCCGCGGCCTTCTATATTGAACCGATTCACGATTTTACTGAGCCTGCTGCTCAGTGGTCTAAGAACGGAGTGTATTCTTCGAAGTAGAGGACTGGTTTTTTTTGCGAATTCTAGTCGAGCTGCATTGGCATATACCTTAGGTAAAATTTCTCCAAACAACAGCAGCATTCCTGTTATCGAGATGATTTCTACAACGAATGTTATTAGAGGGCTCCATTGGTCGTTTGTGAACGTCTCATTGAGTAAAAAGGAGGATAAGATGACTATTCCAACGTTAACGAAGTTGTTAGCAATGAGAATGGTGCCTAATAATTCCTCAGGCTTATCTAATAATTCCCTAATGGTTTGATGGTTTTTACCATCTTCCTCTAATATCTCTTGGTCCGCCGCGCTCAAGGAGAAGAAAGCTACTTCTGAACCTGAAATAAGTGCAGATAGCAACAGCAGTAAAGCCAAAACAAGCAAAGATATCGCGACTCCCATAGAAATCGAAGAGCTGACTAAGTAATAGAAATCGGATAAACTTTCAGACGTTGTTTCCAATGTTTAGTTTTTCGTTCGACTTAGAAGGGAAGGTCATCCTCTTCTTGCTTGTTGCTATTATTTGGTACGGAAGGCATTGGAGTGGATACAGGAGACTGTACTTGATTTTCGTTCCCATATCCTGAATTTGCCTCTCCGTCGGCGCGCGAGGTCAGCATGGTCATTTGATTCGCTTGAATTTCGGTTGTATATCTGTCAGCACCAGTTTGATCCTGCCATTTCCGGGTCTTAATTCTACCTTCAAGGTATACCTTATGACCTTTTTTTAGGTATTTATGAGCAACGTCAACCAAGCCTTTAGCATTGATAACAACGCTGTGCCAGTCTGTGTTGCTGACTTTTTGTCCTTCTTTATTGGTGTAAGTTTCAGAAGTTGCAACTGGAAATTTCACCAGGGAGCCTCCGTTTTCAAAATGCATAATTTCAGGATCCTTTCCTAGGTTTCCTATCAGCATTACTTTGTTTAATGTTCCAGCCATGTCGAGAATTTTCTAAGTGTGAACGATATGACAAAGTTAGTTTTTTTCATCAGGTAGACTTGAGCTTATTTTTAACAAAGTTTGCAACGACAATAGGCATGCCTAGCTTGGTCATTTCTTCCTTCGAATAGAACGATAATGGTTCGCTTAATGTGTTTTGAGGTACTTCCCAAAAATGACAGGTAAGATCTAAATGTGTGAGTTTATGCACAATAGGGTTTTGCAATAAATGACCATCAGTAGGTTTCGATGATAGCTGAGGAAATTCGTATAAACCAGCCCAAATACCTTTCGTCCCTCTCTTTCGTAATGCCCATTTATCTGACGTCTGTACAACGGCAAAATGAAAGTCTTTGGCTTTTCGTTTTGAATTCTTGAGCTTCACTGGTAATGCATTTACTTGCCCATTCTGATAGGCAGAGCAGTCTGAAATTATTGGACATAACTCGCAGGCAGGCTTTTTAGGCGTACAAAGTAGAGCACCGAACTCCATAATTCCCTGGTTGTAATTCGCTGGTGAAGAAGTACCCTGAATACATTCATTGGCCAATTCTTGAAACAGTGTTATTCCTTTACTGCTATTTATGGGTGTGTCAATC
>CAJJCK010000063.1 GCA_905182675.1 uncultured Cryomorphaceae bacterium
TGATGACTATTTATCTACGCCATGGGCATCTTACAGTTACGAGGGTACTAAATAAGCCAACTTAGAATTTAAAGTCGTAACCTTTCAAGGTGAGTTTATCATATTTATGCTGATTAAACTCATACAAACGACTGGGTTTCTTATTCCCTGGTGCTTCTATCACGGATTCTGTAGTATCCATCAAAAGCTCACTGCGCATGAATTTCTTACGAAAATTACGCTTGTCTAGTTCCTTTCCAAGACATTCCTCATAAAGCGTATGAATGTTGTTAAAAGTAAATTGTTTAGCCAGCAATACAAAACCAATTGGCCTGCCTTTAACACGTCTCTTTAAGCGCTCATAAGCCATGTCATGTATTTCATTATGGTCAAAGATCATTTCTGGTTTGTCAGCGAGACTTACCCATCGATATCCTGGTATTTTAACCGCCTTAACCTCATCCCAGTTAAGTAATGCATAGTATGCAATGTTCACCACGCGTCCCATTGGATTCCTATACACCCGGGCAAACGCATTAAGCTGCTCCAGGTAGATATGATCTATTTTAAGCAGACGCTTCATCATATTCTTAGCGACATCTTCAACACTTTCGTTCGCTCTCACCCACTTAGAAGGTAGCATAGGTGCACCCTTATAAGGCTCTTCAGATTTCTCTCCTACAAGAGAAACTAGGTTAGCGCCATTAAATGCAAATGCGATAACAGAGGTACTTAGTGCGACGTCAAATTTTATTGCCATGTTTATTAATTTACCACAAAAATAGCATTAAATGTACCATTGTGACATTTCTATAATGTTAATTAATCAATAAATACAACCCTTTCAGGTAATAAAGGTTCATGTCAGGACAAAAATAACTCAGTTAATTCAGATATGGTTTATTTCTGGAAATTCCCCAAATGCGTTGTGCAATAGCTATATTTAAATTGACTTAGCAAACTTCTTATGAAAGAAAAAAAATGGCCCATCACCGTCATAAAAGTACTCCTGGGCGTACTGATGATTTCTGGAGGTATCCAACATTTCAGAAGTCCTGATTTATATATACCGTTCGTGCCTTCTTTTTTGCCGTTAACTGTCGCTATCATTTATGTTACTGGATTACTTGAAATCATCTTTGGTCTTGCCTTGTTTTCGAGGGAATGGTCAAGTACTGGAGCATCTGGAGTTTTATGGTTGATGCTGCTCTTTTTACCACTACATGTATGGGATGTTTTTTCTGAATCACCTGCTATAGGAAGCCATGTGGCAGCTATGATAAGACTACCTATCCAATTTCTATTCATATTCCTTGCTTGGAAGGTTAAGCATCATGTTTCCCCAAAAAAACTAGATGATCCTCTTTAAAGAGATATCATACGTTCGTTTCAAAATTATTTATCGCAGTCTCTTAAGATCGAATAAGCGATCATAAAGTAAATGTCCGGTAGTTTTGTCCAAGTGTCTTGCCAATGTCTTGCCCTTTATTATTTTATTGCCTAATGATTTACGTGCTTTAGACTTAACGTTTATGGTTAA
>CAJJCK010000064.1 GCA_905182675.1 uncultured Cryomorphaceae bacterium
AGCTCAGTATCGAGCATTTACTGGAAAACAAAACAGATTTAATTGCATTTGCTCAAACGGGTACTGGTAAAACGGCAGCTTTTTCGCTTCCTATACTGAACCAGTTAGATGCAAATGTTCAACACGTACAAGCCATTGTATTGGCTCCAACTCGTGAGTTGTGTCTTCAGATTTCTAAGGACATTGCGTCTTACGCCAAATTCATGGACGTTAGAGTGACTGCCGTATATGGTGGATCACCTATCACCAATCAAATAAGAGATCTACAAGCAAGACCTCAAATTGTTGTGGGTACTCCAGGACGTACTTTAGATTTGATTAATAGAAGAAAGCTTAGAATTGAAGATGTCCAATTCCTAGTCTTAGACGAGGCAGATGAAATGCTAAGTATGGGATTCCAAGACGAATTAGACGCCATTCTAGCCAACACCCCAGAAGAGAAGCAAACATTATGTTTTAGTGCTACCATGCCGGACGGTATGAAAAAACTAACCAACAAGTACCTAAACGATCCCAAAGAGATCTCTGCTGGTAAGAAAAACATAAGTGCCTCTAATGTAGAGCACGAGTTATATGTTACAAGCCCGAGAAACACCTACGAAGCAATGCGCCGTATTGTGGATTTCAACCCTAATATGTATGGTATTGTATTCTGTAGAACTCGTCGTGAGACGCAGAGTTTTGCCGAACAACTCGTCAATGACGGATACCGAGCAGAAGCTATTCATGGTGACTTAAGTCAAGCACAACGTGATGATGTTATGGCACGTTTCCGTAAAAAGTCGTTAAGTGTCATGGTCGCTACCGATGTTGCTGCCCGTGGAATTGATGTAACAGACTTGACCCACGTAATCAACTTGAATATCCCTGACGATCCTGAGGTATATGTTCACCGTTCTGGGCGAACAGGTCGTGCTGGTGCTAGCGGAATTTCTATCGTCATAACACACGGAAGGAACATGCGAAAAGTTAAGGAGCTTGAGCGTTTGATTGGTAAGACATTCGAAACTAAAGAAGTTCCTTCAGGTGACGCGATTTGTCAGATTAAAATGCGTGGAGCTATTGATGATTTAGTAGCACTCAAACCACAAGCCGCATTAGATGCAGAGCTTCTCGAAGAAGCCTTAGATAAACTAGCTCACTTGAGTAAAGCTGAATTGATCGAAAGATTTTTAGGACACGAAACGGCTATGGTTCTCAAACGTTACCGCGGAGCTAGAGATATTAACGAAGCAGCAAGAGCAGCTAAAGAGCATGGACGACGCGAAGGCGGAGGCAGTAGTAGAGGTGGCTCTGAAGAAGGTTTCAAAACAGTAGTAGTTGATTTAGGATATCGTCAAAACGTAAATCCGAGCCGACTTATGGGCTTGATCAACGACATTATGGAAGGTCAAAAAGTGAAAATCGGTAAGATTGACATGGACAAGACTTTTTCAAAAATTGATGTAGAAGAGCGTTTTGCTGATGAAATCGCAACGAAACTAACTGGATCTACGACTGGTTCTTACACAGTTAAGGCATATTCCGAAGAAAGTAAAAGCGGCGGGAGACCTCAGCGTTCTTCCTCTTATAGCGGTGGCGGCGGTAGTCGTGGCGGTTATAAAGGTGGAGGAGATCGAGGTGGTCGACGTGATGGCGGAGGAAGCGGTTACGCTGGTCGTTCTGAAGGTGGTCGTCGCGAAGGCGGTGGCAGTGGCGGTGGCTACGCTGGTCGTCGTACTGAAGGCGGTGGCGGTTACGCTGGTCGTTCTGAAGGTGGTGGCGGTTACGCTGGTCGTTCTGAAGGTGATCGTGGAACAGCGCGCCGTACTGAAGGTGGTAGCGGTTACGCTGGTCGTTCTGAAGGTGATCGTGGAGCAGCACGCCGTACTGAAGGTGGTGGCGGTTTTGCTGGTCGCTCTGAAGGTGATCGTGGAGCAGCGCGCCGTACTGAAGGGGGAAGTGCTGAAAGTACGGACCGAAGTAGTGGAAGAACGAAATTTAAGGGTACCTCTAAATTTAAAGGTGCACCTAAACGCAAATAAGCGTATAAATATTAAATTGCCAAACAACACGCTACTATCATGAAAGAGCAAACCGTTTGGATTACAGGAGCAAGCAGTGGTATAGGCTGGGCATTAGCCCAAGCCTATAACCACGCTGGCGCTTTTGTTATTATCTCCGCCAGGAGAACATCCCTACTAGAGGATCTTAGGAAAACCTTATCCTCTCCCGAGCGATGCTTCATTCTCCCACTTGACCTCGAACATCATCATCAATCCCAACAATGGGTACATGACGCTCTTCAACCTACGGGTAACATAGATGTCCTTATTAACAATGGAGGCATTGGGCATCTGGGTTCCGTGCGAACCATGGACCTACAAATTGAAAAAAAGGTAATGGAAGTTAACCTTTGGGGAAGCGTGGCGTTAACCAAGGCTGTTTTACCTCATATGGTGAGCAATAACACTGGTCAAATATGGACTGTAGCTAGTATTTTAGGCTATTTCGGGAGTCCTCGGTTAGCAGCATACTCAGCTAGTAAGTTTGGTATTATTGGCTATTTCGAAAGTCTACAGTACGAAATGAAAAATACCAACGTTCATATTGGTATTCTAAGTCCCGGGTTTATAAACACAAATGTCACTCTGAGTAGTCTTGGCCCTGAAGGTGAGCCAATTGGTAAAAATAGTATTGCCCAAGAAAGAGGAATGCATCCGAAGGAATTAGCTCGAATATTCTTGAGGAAATCAAGACGCAAAAACCCTTCTAAACAACTATTTATAGGAGGCTATGAGACACTTTCCGTTCTATTTAAACGCCTCAGTCCTTCCTTGTTTTTCTTTATTTATGGAAAACTCACTGACATCACAAGAAAGAAGAAAAGCTAACTGTTATATTTGAAAAAGTTAAATCTACACTCATGGCAACAGGTATTATCAATCCAAAGTTTTTAGATCAGGCCTTCGCTCAAGAATTGAGTAATAGTTATCTGAACGCAAAACCTTGTAAATACCTCGTCATGGAGGATTTTTTTACCGAAGAAATTGCCAATGAGCTCTTTGATAATTTTCCGCCCATCCAGGATTTAAACGTTAAACGTAAGAGTTTAAACGAAGATAAAAGTGAAGATTATCATTTCGATCGTTGGCACCCCTCTTTCTCTCTAGTTCGTGAAGCGATAGGATCAATTGAATGGGGAGAACAACTTTCCCGAATAACAGGAATTCAAGATTTACATACCACCAAAGACGCCTTGGGCTCTGGAGTTCATCAAGGTAAAAGCGGATCCTATGTTGATGTTCATATTGATGTTAATATGAATCCAAAACTTGGGCTTTGGCGTAGAATTAACCTCCTCGTTTACCTCAATAAGAATTGGCAGCCAGAGTACGGCGGCGATCTAGAGTTATGGAATAAAGAGATGACCGAATGTGTCGTTAAAGTACCTCCTACATTTAACACAGCGGTGATTTTCTATACCGATGATAATAGTCCTCATGGTTATAAGAAAATAAATATTCCTGAAGGAGAGTCTCGCAAGAGCTTCTACACCTATTACTATACAAAGCCTGCCGAGGGAATAACCTACCGAGACTCTAAGTTTGTATCCAGACCAGAAGATAATACTGCGAGAAAAGTCGCGACAAGCTTAAAAGAAATACTAAAAATTAACGGCAAGAAGTTATTGAAAGCACTTGGGATTACGAACTTGGATTTTCAAGATAAGAACAAGTAATTTACTTATCGGGTAACAAAAAAGGCCACTAATTATAGTGGCCTTTTTTGTTACCCA
>CAJJCK010000065.1 GCA_905182675.1 uncultured Cryomorphaceae bacterium
CTACTGGTAGCGCTGTATTTAAAACTTCCCGTATCCGTGACGATCCCTGTGTATATGGATTCTGCACTGTGCTTATCTAGGTGTTCCAGCCATCCAAACATGTCACAGAACTCATAGATCATTTGACAGGTAGAACTCATATCTGTGTCACTGTAAATAAAGTCAGGCCAATCCTCAGGTTGCTGGTGGTGATCTATCATTACTTTGGAAGCCTTCGCTTCTCTTAGTGCTGATTCCATATCAGCAGATCTTCCAAAGGCGTTATAATCTAAATGAAAGATCATATCTGCCTCTTCAATCACTGCATTACCTGCAGTTTTACCCTCAGCGTAAATCAACACACGCTCATTACCATGTAAATGCCAAAGAAATTTAGGATATGGATTAGGTACAACCACGCTCACTTTCTTTCCCATTTTCTCTAATACTTGCTGCAGAGCAAGTGCACTTCCCATAGCATCACCATCTGGGTTGGTATGGTTCGTGATAACGATTTTGGATGCAGATTTAAAGGTTTCAATAAACCCATCAAGACGTATTTCTTTCATACTTGTTTCTAACTTGACACAAAGGTGCAGGAAAAGTGTACCTTTGCGGCGCAAAAAATTGATAAAACTAAAATAAAATGGCAGGTACTAAAACTCTTACCATGATTAAACCAGATGGCGTACGTGACGGTCATATTGGAGCAATCTTGAACCAAATTAACGAAGCAGGTTTCCGTATTTCAGCGATGAAGTTAACACAACTTTCTCAAGCTGATGCAGAAGCATTCTACGCAGTACACAAAGAACGTCCTTTCTATGGTGAACTAGTTGACTTTATGACTTCTGGTCCTATCGTTGCAGCTATCCTTGAGAAAGACAACGCAGTAGAGGATTTCCGCACGCTGATCGGGGCTACAAACCCAGCAGAGGCCGCAGAAGGAACACTACGCGCTCGTTTTGCAAAAAGCATTGGCGAGAACGCTGTTCACGGTTCTGATAGCGATGAAAATGCACAGATAGAAGGTGACTTCCATTTTGCAGGACGCGAACAGTTCTAGACAAAGAATTATTTATTACTTTTGCCCTCCCGAAAGGGAACTGCGTATCAACCTCTGGCAAGAGATGTGAATGTTGGTCCACAGAAATAGAAAATATTATAATCATGGATTTAGTCAAGTTTGTAGAAGACGAATTTGTAGCGAGAAAAGAATTTCCTGTTTTTGGAGCTGGTGACACTGTCACTGTATTCTTCCAAATTACGGAGGGTGAAAAAACTCGTACACAGTTCTTCCGTGGAATCGTTTTACAGCGCAGAGGTACAGGTTTAACCGAAACATTTACTATTCGCAAGATGAGTGGTAGTGTTGGTGTTGAGCGTATCTTCCCTGTTAACCTTCCAGCAATCGAAAAAATTGAAGTTAACAAACGTGGTAAAGTACGTCGTTCGCGTATCTTCTATCAACGTGAGCGTACTGGTAAAGCAGCTCGTATTAAAGAGCTTCGTTACTAGGCAAACGCCTGAGAAACAAAAAATCCCCAACCTTAACGGTTGGGGATTTTTTTTTGCTTTTTACTGGGGTTCTATTATAGTTGTGTCACCACAAATACTGTACGCCTGTTTAATGCTCGGCCCACCTCTGAATTATTTGGTGCCATAGGTTTTGATTCTCCATACCCCTTATGGGATAGTTTACTTGATGGTATACCTAATTTATAGAGAAGGTCAGCAACACTCTTAGCCCTTCTTGTAGATAGGTTTAGGTTAGCTGATGCATCACCGACATTGTCTGTATGGCCTTGTATTTGAACTTTGAGATTTGCGGCTCCCGATAAGAAATCAGCAAATTCAGCAATGAGTAATTTACTTTGCAGATCTAAACGATCTGACGCTGTTTCAAAGAGAATATGTGGAATAGGATACGTTCCACCCTGCTCAAGCTCCTTATGTTCTAGGCCAACTTCCAAACGGTCAACTTTTCCCGGAGGCCCTAAAGAAGCTAAACTCAACCGGAGCGGTGCAGCGCTAAATGCCGCTTTTTTAGCTTCTACTTTAAGTAATAGCTCGTTGGCTTCCGTTTTTTGAACGACCGCCGTAAAGCTCCCGTCGTCTTCACTCACCTGGAGTGTGGTTTCTTTTCCTGTAGTACTATTCTTCAGAACAACTCTTGCGTTATCATCAGAAGCATACTGGTCTTTCCGTAAGGTTCCCTTTACTAAAACGACTTCTTCAGGACGAATTGCCTCATAAAGATCAAAGAAGTAAATATCCCAGCCATTTGCACTGTTGATTTTGTTTGACGCGAAATACGCTTGCATACCATCCAGAGTTACCATCAACCCTATCTCATCTTTTTCTGTGTTAATTGGGTATCCAAGATTTTGAGGTTTATCCCAAGCCAATTCATCCGACCTACTCTTAAATAGATCATACCCTCCCATTCCTGGATGACCGTTGCTCGCGAAATACAAACTTTCGCTGTCAGGATGAATGAAGGGACTCTTTTCGTTTTTAGAGGTGTTGATGGTTGGTCCTAAATTAACAGGAGTACTCCAATCGCCTGTTATTGTTTTGACACTTCTATAAATATCTAAGCCACCTTCTCCTGACTTGCGGTCGCTAGCGAAGTATAAAACATCTCCATTAGGACTGATACTTGGTTGACTTTCCCAACTATCTGGCTCATTAACGTTGGTCATGGGTCTAATTCCGTTCCAAACCCCATATCCAAAAGTTGTATAATACAGGTCACAGTTTTGTTTACCTGTTTTAGGATTACGCTCACAAATGGTAAAGACCATAAGCTTATTATCCGCTGTCATCGTTGGCCCACCCTCATTATATTGCGAATTGAAGGGAGAGGTAAGAGCTTGTCCTTCTTCGAAAAGAGGCATTCCAGACCGCTCTCCCTTTACCTGTGAGACACTAAACTCCTCCACGCTTCTCATTGGAGCTCCTGGACCGTCGTATTTATTGCGTTTCTTACTCCTTCTTGTGAAATACAGCTGCGAGCCGTCAGGGGTCATTGAAGCAAGGTATTCGTCGAACCTTGTGTTAATATCTCTCGCAGGCTTGGGGTCAAACGGCACAGGAGATGCAAAAAAGGTCTCTTTTATATTGATTTCTTCGAGCATGCCCTCGACTTCCTGATCATAGCCATACTCACGGTCATCACGTAATAGCCATTTCTCAAAATAAGTTCTGGCTTCATCAGGCCGACCGCCAGCCAGCGCCAATGATCCAACTTGATATAGAAGATCAGGCTTATAACCAGGACAGCGTTTGACGAGACGTTTCCAATGAGCCTCGGCCAATTCGAACTTACTGGTTCGAATCGCCCATTCGCCTTTTAAATACAACGCATGTTGGTCTCCTTCATTCACACGTAATGCCGCACCAATATATACTTGAGCGCTAGGGTAATCCTTCGCATTTAGAGCACGAACGGCCTTTTGAATCTGTTTTACAGGGCTTTTACCTCCGTCACCACAATACAACCCCAAAGTCACCGTTCCATTCTGCCCACGCCCCTGCTCAGGAAACAGTAGACAAACAAAAGCAAAGAGCGTTAGGAAAATATTACGCATTAAGATTCATGGGTTTCGACTACCGTAAGTTTATCTTCTGATAGAGCGATAATCGTACTGACCGCTGCATCACCAGTTAGGTTAAGTACCGTACGGACCATATCAATGATTCTGTCAACGGGGAAAATAATGGCTATCCAAGCTGGATTAAGACCAACAGATTCCAGTACTACGATCAACATGATCAGCCCAGCCGAAGGAACTGAAGCAGCTCCAATAGAAGCCAAAGTGGCGGTAAGAATGATGGTCGCCTGCTGTATAAATGTAAGGTCAATCATATGGAATTGGGCCATAAAGATCACAGCAACTGTCTGATACAGTGCCGTCCCATCCATGTTCACCGTTGCACCTACTGGAAGAACAAACGAACTTATTTCCTCATCAACACCTAAGTTGTCTCGCACACAATCCATAGTCACTGGAAGGGTCGCTGCGGTAGAACTAGTCGAAAAGGCAAGAAGTTGTGCTGGACGAATTCCACGCATGAAGTATACCCAGCTCTCCGTAAAAGACAACTTAGTTTTTCTAGATATTAAATAGGACATCACAGAAGGATACAGCACTAAAATCATAAATAACAAACCAGCTATTGTAACTGTTGTATAGGCACCCAATGCTTTGAAAATTTCGACCAAACGACCTGGCTCATCACCTGCCATCTCTGCTAATTTGCCCGCCAGAAGAGCGAAAACAAAAAACGGAGCTCCCTTCATAATGATATCTACCATTTTGATAAATACCTCTGACAAACCAGTAATCACATCTGATACAGGCTTCATTATCTTTTTTGGAAGCATCACCATAGTGACTCCAAAGAAGATCGCAAAGAAGATTACCTGAATCATCAGTGAATTATTGAATGATACGAAAATGTTTGACGGAACCATGTCAACAAAGAATTGCAATGGCGACTGCTTTTTAGTATTACCTGCCGTCGCGATTTTGGCATTTAATTCTTCATTTGCCTGTTGCTCTGCTAGTGCCTGAGTTGCAGCGTCCATATATACAGACATTGAAGGGTCTTCAGAAAGACGCAGGTCATCAAAAAACTCAACACCATCTGTTTGATTCACCCACATCTCATAGGCGAGTCGATTGATTTGTAACTGCTCCTGAGAAGCCTGCTTTCCTGGGTTAAAGGTATTTGCGAGCAACATTCCAACGGATGCCGCGAGAATAGTAGAGCCAATATAAAGAACCAGAGTCTTCACTCCCATTCGTCCCAGTGTAGCAGTATCACTTAAATTCCCAATTCCAGCGATTATGGAAAATAACACCAGCGGTATCGCTATCAATTTTAACAGATTAATAAATATCTGACCAAACGGAGCAATCCAATCCATAGTGAAGGAAGACCAACCCATAGAAGAGCTTGTTAAGGCCCATAGAATACCTAATACCAGACCTATTATAATCTGTAGTGGAAGTGAAATTTTTTTCATCGTTTGTATTTAAGATTTCTCAAATAATGATCTGCGAGAACCAGTTTTATCATGGCCTCAACTATAGGTACCGCTCGCGGAACCACGCATGGGTCATGTCGTCCTTTAGCCTCTAGGACCACTTCTTCTCCTTGATTATTTACGGTCTCTTGTGGCTTACCTATGGTTGCCACTGGTTTAAATGCTACCCTTAATTCAATTGGAGCACCATTGCTCAAACCTCCAACGACGCCACCGGCATTATTGGTTTTAGTTTGGAAGTTCTTCCCAATCTCATCATTGTGTTGGCTACCAAGCATCGCTGCTGCAGAAAATCCTGAGCCAATTTCAAATCCCTTTACGGCATTAATGCTCAACATGGCTTTTGCTAAATCTGCTTGTAGTTTATCAAATACGGGCTCACCTAATCCAACAGGAACACCCGTTATAACTGCGGTGACCGTCCCCCCAGTACTGTCTTTCTCATCTCGGACGTGTTCTATGTATGCCTCCATTTCTCCTGCAGCCTGAGGATCTGGGCAACGGGTTGGATGGGCATCAATCTGAGTAAGATCTAAATGCTGCCAATTTGTTTTGATCTCAATAGGTCCAACGCTTGAAGTCCATGCACGTACTTGTACTTCCGGCATTAAAAGACCAGCTAAAGCACCTCCAACAACGCGACATGCTGTTTCACGAGCGCTTGATCGACCACCACCTCTGTAATCTCTATGCCCATACTTCGCATCGTACACATAATCTGCGTGTGACGGTCGGTATACTTTTTCAAGGTCTGAATAATCTTTACTCTGCTGGTCTTTATTAAGAATAGAGAAGGCTATGGGGGTTCCTGTGGTTTTTCCTTGAAAGATTCCACTATGAAAACGGACTTGATCCACCTCGCTGCGCTCGGTAGTAAGATGACTTTGACCAGGTCTACGTCTGTCTAGCGCGTTTTGCACAGCTGCAATGTCCACCGCTATACCAGAAGGGACACCGTCTAAAATTCCACCTATTTGCTCTCCATGACTTTCACCATAAGTAGTAAGCACTAATGATTGTCCTATTGTATTTCCCGGCATGCCACTAAAGTAGGAAACACAACGCATTCTTCGTAACATTGAAGCATGAACCTTCGACTCATTAACATCAAACACCTCGGTGGCATACAACCTGCAGCCACGCAAGCATTACGCGGAAAATCAATGGGTGAATTTCCAACTATGTCTAACGCCTTTCTGACCATCAAGGATGGAAAGATTGCTGATTTCGGTCCTATGCAGGATTGTCCTCATGACGATATGACCTTAAAAGACTGCCGTGGAAAGTCCGTATTACCGGCCTTTGTAGATTCACATTCACACTTAGTGTACGCAGGCACCAGAGAACAAGAATTCAACCTTCGCTTAAAGGGAGCGAGCTATGAAGAGATTGCGGCAGCAGGAGGTGGAATATTAAATAGTGCTCAAGAGGTTGCGAAAGCCACACCAGAAGACCTTTTGGACCAGGCACAAGTCAGACTTCATAAACTCATGGCTTATGGGACAGGGACATTAGAGGTGAAAAGTGGCTACGGATTGAATCCCGAAGGTGAATTAAAACTCTTGCGTGCGATCAAGGCCCTTAACAAGAATAGCCATGCGACTCTTGTACCCACCTTTCTAGCCGCACACGCATTGCCGCTTTGGGCTAAAGATCAAGGAATGAATGGTACCCAGTATACAAAGTATATGCTAGACACCCTCATGCCTGTGATAAGCAAGGAGAAATTGGCTCTTTTTATAGATGGGTTTATAGAACGAGATTACTTTAATATGGATGCCTTAGAGGCCATATTGGAGGCATCGGCTACCTATGGGCTACCCACTAAAATCCATGTGAACCAATTCTTTGACATTGGTGCTATACCACGTGCTGTAGATGCAGGTGTACTGAGCGTAGATCATTTAGAAGTCATGTCTGAACATGCTTTTAGTGCTCTTGAAGGCAGCGATACGATCGCCACGCTACTTCCAACTTGTAGCTATTTCTTAGGCATTCCTTATGCACCGGCACGTCGATTAATTGACAGCAATACTATCGTTGCCTTAGCCACAGATTATAATCCAGGCTCAAGCCCCACTGGAAGCATGCAACTAGTATGTAATATGGCTTGTGCAAAAATGAAAATGACACCAGCCGAGGCACTGAATGCCGCAACAATAAATGGTGCAGCAGCTTTAATGTTATCCGACCGCAAAGGTTCAATCACTATTGGAAAGGATGCAGACCTACTAATCACCAGAGAAATTCCTTCCATAGAGTTCATTTGCTATGATTTTGGCACCAATCATATTGAGCAGACCATTTTAGCAGGACATATGATATGAGCACAATACTAGAGCATTATTCGAGTAGCGATCTTGTTTCCAGAACAAGTATTAGAGCAGGCGAACAAAGGCTTGGCCAGGTCATCAGCGCCGTATCACCAAAGCAGTGGGCCAACGAAGATGAACTGCCATTCAAATTTGTTTTAGTGGGCATTGAAGAGGATTTTGGGGTTAGAGCGAACTACGGACGAGGTGGTGCTCAAGAAAGCTATCAGGCATTCCTATCCTACTTCTGCAATCTACAGACCAATAGATTTTTTCCTTCCTCGCAGGTTGCTGTGCTCGGTGCGGTGGTCGCAACAAGCAAGATACCTGATGACCAAACCGATCTACTCAGATCTGCAACCGCTTTAAACGATCTGGTGATTCAAGAGATCGTCCAGCGTATTATTCAAAAGGGCGCCATCCCCATCGTCATAGGCGGAGGACATAATAATGCCTATGGTTGTTTATCAGGTGTAAGTCTGGCAAAAGGATTGCCCATAAATTGTTTGAATATTGATGCGCATACTGACCTTAGAGATACAGAGGGAAGACACAGCGGAAACGGCTTTACCTATGCCATGAAAGAGGGATATTTAGGTCAGTATTTTATGCTGGGCATA
>CAJJCK010000066.1 GCA_905182675.1 uncultured Cryomorphaceae bacterium
ACTTCTGATATTATTGAGGAATTAAAAAAAGCGAAACTAATTGTTGTTGAAGGAACATTATATCCGCTACTCACACGGCTTAAAAATGCCGGTTTACTAGAGTATCGATGGGAAGAAAGTACCTCAGGTCCTCCTCGAAAATATTATTCTCTTTCCGACAACGGGCGTTCTTTTCAACACGATCTGAAACAAACATGGGATGGGTTAAGTCAAGCTGTTAATCACCTAACCACAACTAAGCAAGCCAAATGAATAAAACAATAAATATTAACTTATCAGGTATTGTCTTCCACCTAGACGAAGACGCATACGAAGCTTTCAAGAGCTACCTCAGTGAGGTTAAGCAAACCCTGACGGGACAAGAAGGTGGTACGGAAATCATTGCTGATATAGAGGCGAGAATGGCCGAATTATTTTCTCAGCGTCTTGAGTCTTTCAAAAGATCAGTAGTGATCACATCAGATATAATCTACATTATTGACACCTTGGGAAGACCAGAGGAGTTTGAGGACGATGTTGAACCTGAGCAAACTAAAAAGGATGCACCGAAAAATCAAAGAAGGTTTTTCAGAAACTCTGAAGAACAATTCATAGGTGGAGTTGCTAGTGGAATTGGAGCATACTTTGGAATTGATACCGTTTGGATTAGAATTGTATTTCTAGTGCTTCTTTTCTTTACAGGCATTGGTTTAGTCACCTATATTATACTTTGGGCAGCAATTCCAGAGGCTAAAACAACCGCTCAAAAACTCCAAATGAAAGGAGAGCCTGTCAACCTCAGTAACATAGAGAAGAGTGTAAAGGAAGAACTCGAAGGCGTAAAGGATCGTTTCAGTAAATTTAAAGACGGCACTAAGGGTTCAGCGGGGAAACTAAATTCTACAGTCCATAGATTTCTCTCCTTTATCCTTAATATTATCGAAGGGTTGGCTCGATTCATCTTTAAATTTTTAAGTATCATTCTGATCATCATTGCAAGTTTCATTGGGGTTTTCATCTTTGCAGGTTTATTTGGAATGGTCGCAGGCAGTTGGAATATTGATATTGGTGGTTTTGACTTCAACTCTTTTGATGGTCATATGCTGGGACTTAACGGTGCGGAAGCTATTTTCGGTAGTGGATTGCTCTTGAACTTAATGCGCATTGGAACGCTACTTACACTGTTATTCCCAATTTTTGGGCTGATCGTTATTCTTGCTAAATCATTTAAGAAGCCTATTCCGAATGCACGAAGATTAACCTTAATCGGAGGGATTGGTTTTATCATCGGTTTGATCATGATTCTATATAGTGTGATTTTAGTCGCAAGCAGCTTTGATGTCAAGGCGACGGAGATGGAAACATTAGCATTAAAAGGAACCGAATTTGATCTTCAGGCCGATTTGTTAGAAGATTCAAATCCTTTCCTCTTCGAAATTGACGACGATAAATTACGGATAGAGAATGTCCAACTTAATGTGAAAAAGTCGTTCGACTCGTTAGCTACGCTCGTTATTAAACACAAGGCATGTGGGAAGAACAATTCTGATGCGCGAGGCAGAGCTCAGAGGTTCGACTACCCTATTGATCAAACAGGAAGCATTTTATCATTAAACGAATACTTTACGGTACCAAAAGATGCTATGTATAGGGGGCAAGAATTAAGAGCTACATTATACCTACCCGTGGGATCAAAAATTTTCTTAGACCCAAGTGTAGAAAACCTGATTTATGATATCGGAAATATCTACGATATGATGGACAGGGATATGATAGGTCACACCTGGGAGATGTCAAATAATGGTTTAACCTGCCTGGATTGTCAAGATGTTCAGCAATACTATAACGAAAATGATATCTCGGAAGTGGAGTCTATAATGGAAACGGTTCTCGAGGAGCTTGAAGAATCGGAAAATGACATTGAACAAGAGATAGAAAGGTTAGAACAGAAGCTCAGACTTCTAAAAGATAAATAGTACCTCTCCTTAAAGTGTAAAGCCGCCTCTATCTAATAGGGAGCGGCTTTTTTAAGGTATTAAAATTCCCATTACTACAAAAAATCCTCCCAGTACTATCAATACCCACTTACTCATTGTGTTGTTCACTTGCCCATCCATGGTGAGTCTTGTAAAAACAAAACTCAGCACGAACCAAGCCATATAGTTTTCCAATGGTACCTCTGCAGCTTGCCATTCCCAAAATCCAAGGCCTATTGCCACAGGTTCAATGAATATATCCAACAAAAGCATACCTAAACCCGTAGCTAAACTAATTATGGTTTTATTCGAACTAATTCGAGAAAAGACGTCATTAAAGGAGCGCAATAAAACCCACCACAGCACTCCGATTAGAAAAGGTGTCCCCAACAAACCTGGTCCTAATATGCTACTGTAAGAGTATTCGCCAAATGGGAAGCCCGTATTTGTACCTAGCATTTCAACTAAGAAACCCATTAAAGCAGGTAAGGCGTAAAGAAGAGGCCTCTTCACTTTGTCAGAAGTAATAAGGTATACAACGGAAAGTAATAATAAATTTAGTGGCGTGAGCATGACGAAATCAGAAGACCAAGGACCACCTAAGAGAAGGATCCCCACAAAATGGAAGACGGCGATAACCCAGCTTCCATAATTTTTAAACCAAGATTTTACTTCAGCTCTATTCATCATCTTCTAACCACCAATCTGTAGCGATTTTGCCACTTAATAAACACAATGGTACTCCTCCACCTGGATGAGCACTGCCTCCACAAAAGTACAACCCATGGACTCCACTTTTCTTGTTTGGGTGACGCAAAAAAGCAGCCATTCGATCATTAGAGCTGGTACCGTATAAAGCTCCACCGACACTAGATGTTTTACGTTCAATACTCCGAGGATCAAGTAATTCTTCCGTTAATATTAGTGGTTTAATGTCAACTCCTAGCTCCTGAGTAAGTCTTTGAAGTATAGAATTCTTGACCTTGGGGATAATTTCATCCCAGGGCTGACCCTGATTCGAGGGGACATTGATCATCACGAACCAATTTTCATGTCCTTTCGGAGCATCTGTATCTTCGAGCTTACTCGTAATATTCACATACACGGTAGGATCTTCCCAGAATGCGCCGTTGTGCTGAATTGCCTCAAATTCCTTTTCATAGTTATCCGAAAAGAAAATATTATGAAGGTCAAGTTGTGGAAAGGAGCCGTTTATTCCCCAATAAAATATTAATGCACTAGAGCTAGGCTCCTGTTTAAGAGTTTTCTTTGGGCGTTTGAGTTCTGGAGACAACAAATGTGAGTAGGCGTGCTTTACATCACTATTCACAAATATGGTATCACAAGGATGCTCTATTCCATTTACCTGTATACCCACCATTTTATTTTGCACAGAGTTCAACTTCTCAACTTTATGACCTAGGTGAAATTCAACTCCTAGTTTGAGCGCCAATCTTGTGAGGCTTTGAGAAATTTCATGCATGCCGCCTTTTGGCAAGTAGGTTCCTAAACCATGTTCTAAATGCGTAATCATTTGCATAATCCCTGGTGTTAGAAAAGGAGATGATCCATTGTAAGTGGCATACCTATTAAAAAGTTGTACCAACTTAGGATCCTTGAAGTACTTCTTGTTTTCCTCATCTAAGGATGAAAACAAGCCTAACGATGGGATAGCCCGTAGTACTTTTAGAACTTCTAACGTCATAAATGTTGAAGGCTTATGCAAACTGTTTTCTAAGAAGTACGGTGAAGTCAAGTTATATTTTTTAGCTGCATCAGAAAAATAATCAGCTACTCTACTGGCCTCTAGTGAAGAGAAATTCTTCGAAATGACGTCTATGTTTTTCTCCAATTGGGGATACATTGAAAAACGAGTACCATCACGCCAGAAGTAATTGCACACTGTATTGTGGACGTGGTAATTAAAATAATCTCTAGGATTCTCACCTGCTAATTTAAACAGATCGTCAACCAGATTAGGCAAAGTGAATAGCGAAGGACCCGCATCGAAACGGAATCCATCCTTCTGAAATGCTGTTACCTTGCCTCCCGTATAGCTGTTTTGCTCGTAAACATGAACTTCAGCTCCAGCCACAGCAGCTCGGATTGCAGCCGATAATCCGGCAATTCCCGAACCTACAACGGCTACTCTACTATCTTTTATGGATGTGGTTGTGTGTTTTTTCATCTTTATAAAAACAAGGTACAATCCAATTTGTTGTAAAGCCGTGGGGAAAAATATAAATAGAATTGCATTGGCCATCATTACAGTTGCTCTATTACTGAGTATCCTGTGGCCTTATGAACCGAAACTCATAGATTGGTCAAAAACACCCACCTATCGGGTATTGGAAAGTGATGAGATTTACTTCAATAATACTAGAATAGTCCGATACCGTACGGATGAGTCTTTAGAGTTGACCCAGCAGGGATTTAAAACGCATAGATCTACCATCGCACTCAGTGATACTTCTGTTCCCTTTATGAATTTTGTAATCATCAATAATTGGCGGAATGACCAAGCCTATATTGTTGCTGAACCTAGTAATCGTAGATTTTTTAGAGATAGCATGGTCATCATTGCTGGGGCGAAAACATTTAACATTGATCTAGATCATATGGACTTTGAGGAGCACTACAAATTAGCAGCGTCCCTATTCGAGTCCTCCCTGGAATTTACGCATCCAATCATGATTCAAGGTGGAGATTCATTAATGCTATATGGTACGCAGGGGAATGAAAAAACGAACACCATCGTCTTGAAAGATTATTTCAGATTGATTGGTCGGTTTCAGTAATTCTATTGCTTTCTTTTCGAAGCTGCACGAATACTTAATAATTGGACCACCAAGGCAAAACCCACGGAACTGTAAACGTATGGCTTAGGTATCTCAACATGAGCACTCTCTGCGATAAGTACGGTTCCTATCATAATCAAGAAGCTCAACGCTAATATTTGAAGAGCCACATGCTTTTCTATATAATCTCCTATTGGTTTCGCGAAAACAAGCATAATACCCATGGATATGACCACAGCAATAACCATAATCGCAATATTTTCTGTCATTCCTATTGCTGTTAAAACGCTGTCAAAACTAAATACAATATCCAAAAGACCTATTTGAATAATGGCACCAACGAGGGTACTTGATTTACGCTCATTTACATGACCCCTACCCTCTGTCTTTTTGACGATTTCAGTGGAAGCCTTCGCTAATAAGAAAACACCCCCAAAAAACAGAATTGCATCTCGCCCAGATACAGGATGATTTCCCAATTCAAAAATAGGTGCCGTAAGTCCTATGAGCCACGTTATTCCGAGCAACATGAGTACTCTAAACAACATAGCAAGACCAATACCTAGTTGCCTTGCCTTTGGCTGAATTTTAGGATCTAGATCTTGCGTAACAAGTGAAATAAAGATGATATTATCTATCCCTAGGACAATTTCCAAAAACGTTAATGTAATTAACGATAATAATCCATCAATACTTAGTAATGCTTCCATGGCCAAGTCTATATCGAGTTAGATGTTAAGAGTCTTCATGACTAGTCTATGATCTATATTTACCATATGAACGATGAGCAGCATATGGCATTTCTCGAAGATAAGGTGAAACACCTTCAAGAAAATATAGTACTGCAATCGGAATGGTTAATAGGGCTTAAAAAACTCATTGCGAATTTAGAATCATTCGATTCTACTCCTTACTCAAAAGAAACAATTTCTGGCCTTCGCATTGCTATTGATGCTCATCCAGGATTCCCTGATACAGATAAGATCATTCAGGAACAAGACGTCTTTATTGATCGTAATCTGATGCAACAATACTGGCGATTAACAGAGCTCATACATGAATTAAGAACGCCCCTGAGCACTCTAAAAGGAATATGCGCTATTATGGACACCTCCAATGTCAATAGCAAGCAGCTTAAGTATCTCGAAATCATCTCTCGCAACTGCGAGATGATGATGA
>CAJJCK010000067.1 GCA_905182675.1 uncultured Cryomorphaceae bacterium
GGCATCTGTGACAACTAAGCTTACCGTATATGTACCCGCTAAAGCATAAGTATGGGTTGCGTTAACACCGTTGGCGGTGGAGCCATCTCCGAAATTCCAACTGTAGGAGAGTGCAGCCCCAACTGAAGCACCTGCATTGAAGGTGTTGGTAAGCCCATTATTACTGACATTAAACGAACTTGCAACTGTACCACAAACGGTTATTGTTGTTGTCGTGGTATCTGAATTACCACAATAATTGTAGGCTATTTGTTGGACATCATAGACACCTGGTAAAGGATAAGAGTAGGAAACCGAGTCACCAACACTGGAATTGCCATCTCCCCATTGCCAAAAGATGGAGTCATTGGAAGTACTGGTGTTAACCCCACTTACTATTGTCCCAGTGACAGTTACACTTCCTTGCGCAGTAACAGCAGGGCAGCTCAATGTGGTTAGATTAATTGTAACATTTGAACTTAGTAGGTTAGTGCCGCAACTGTCCTTGACAAACACGGTGTAGGTCGTATTCGGAGACAGCCCTGCGAGTGTGTAAGGCGAGGAGGCTGGGTTGATGACTTGACCCGTACCTAAGGTGAAACCTGAAGGATCGTATTCAATAATACTCACATTAGAAGTCCCCTGCCAACTCAGCGTAGCAGAATTTGCGGTTACATTACTGGCAGCTAAAAGTGTAGGTGCCGGACACGTGCTAGTCCCTTCGAAAGAAATATCATCGATACAAACCGCAGCGGATGTATATCCAAAAAAGCTAGGAGCACCACTGAACGCTTGGAAACTGACAATAACGGTATCTCCTTGAAAGGCACTTAAAGAGCATGCTTGCTTTGTCCATGACGAAGTAGGAGAGGTTTGCTGAGCGCCGGTAAATGTTGCGATGAGTGTGTCACTCCCGCCTAATTTACGAGCGTAGACTTTCAGACCTGCAATGCCATTACCATACATGTGGTACCAAAATGAAAACTCCGGGCTTAACAGCTGACCTAAGTATACCAAGGGTAATTCTATTTTAGCAGTATCGGCAGTGCTACCTAGTGCTCTTGTAAAGATGTACCCACTAAAGCCACCAGTATGGTCATTTTGAGGTCCCGTAAATACCGCATGATCGTACCCCGAACGAGCTCCACTCCAAAAATAGTCATCACTACGGTCTTCAAACCGAGTGAAACAATTACCTATTGCTCCTGAAGGTGAAAAGGCCGACGGACTCACCCACTGGTTATCACTGAAATTGTTCGAGTATGGTGCGGTGTAAACCGTACAGCTGGTATAGAAGGCTGGTCCCTTGGTCCAAACACTCTTGTCGTTGGCCGCGCAACTATCGCGCACTTCCCAGCGGTATTTCGTATTCGGATCGAGGCTATTAAGTATCGTTTGTGTATTAGCTACGTTAACTATCGTCCAAGTACTGGTGTTGACCTTTTTAAAACGTACTTGATGATTAGTTGCTCCTCCAGTACTCCATTTTAATGTAGCACTCGTGGTTGTGGTTGATAGCGTCTTAAGATAGCGAGGCTGAGGACAGCTAGGGGCCTCGTCTATAGAAATATCATCAACAGAGAATGGTTGACCGGCTGTTAAAACTGATGGTTTGTAACCAATTGTGACGCGAACCGTATCGTTCAAAGATTGATTTAACGGAACAATAACCTCTTTCCAAGGTGAATTTTGAAAGGGTTGCAACGCACCTGTTGTGTCAAATACAGTAACCGTTTGTCCGTTCAAGTATTCTACAGTAGCTGTTAGTGTACCAAAGGTGACGAACCCATTTGTATTGGTGAAGGCATGGAGCCAAAATCTCAGTTCAGGATTAGTAATTGAATCTAAGGCAATCCAAGGACTTGTAAAGGACAAGTTTGCAGGAGCTGTAGATCCATATCGATAGTTCGTAGCTAGAAACTTCCCTCCTCCAGTAGGCGTGTGATCTGCACTAGGTCCTTCGTTTCCATTTTTTGGAGTTCTAGCCACTTTCCAGTAAAAACCTAAACTTCCTGAATCTAGAAAACAGTCACCAAATGTGCCTTGATCAAACCAACTTAATGGAGCCACCCAATCACTTCCTTCAAAAGTTTCTTCCCAAGGAGCTAACAGTGCCCCACAACCAGTTTCAATAGTTACATATTCAGACCACGTAGAAGTATCCCCAACGCCACAAATTGACCGTACGCGAAACGTATATGAGGAATTAGAAGTTAAGCTCGATAAACTAAATTGATTGCTAGAAAGCGATGAAGTCGTTCCTTGAGTAGGAGCCGTAGTTCCATTACCCCATTGCACCTGATACAACCCCGCGCCTGTCGTGTCCCAGGCTAATTGAGCACTGGTAACACCCAATGATGTGACCCTCACTTTGATAGGTTTGTCACAAGAAATAGTGTCTTCGTTTACGGCAAAATCGTCGATACTAACCCGTGAATTTCCACCTAAATTCAATCCAAAGAGATCACGATAAGCAGTAAACCTAAACGCAACGGTATCGTCGTTATAATTGGATATATCATAGATTGCTTGATGCCAAGGACTAGCTGAAGAAACAAAGGCACCGGTGTTGGGAAACAATGAATCAATAGTTGACCATGGACCCGCCGTATCTGTAGCGATGGCTATTTCAAGTTTTTCAATATCGGAGCCAAACAAATGATACCAAAAGGACACCTGCGGTAATGAATCTCCGTCTAACGAAATGTACGGTGTAATTAACGACGACTCAGAAACAGGTGTTGCAAAAAAATAGGGATCGCAACTCAAATAACCTGAACCACCATTGGTATGATCTCCAGAGGGACCTGTTTGATTTGCTAAATTAGAGTTTGGTGAAGGAGCTTTAATCCAATTGTAAGTTGTGTAAACTCCTTGATCCCAACACAGATTTAAACTACCAATGTTAAACTGACTTGATGGTGGGATCCAACCCCCAGCGGCACCCGAAAAGGATTCATTGAATGGAGATGAAAATAGACAAGGTACACTTCCATTGTTCGCGCATGATGTAGTGTATTGCGGGGATGTCGTGGACAATAGATTACCAGTTGGAGATGTGTATAGAGCGCCACCTGATGCATTATCCACGATGTTAAACGTGCACTCGTCCAAATAAGATCCGCCTGCTTGCCACTCAAAGGCAAGGCTGTCGCCTGAACTGGCGCTTATCGATATGGCTATTGAAGAGCCCGAGGAGAGTGTATAGGTGGAGGTAGAGCCTCCCACGTAAACGTCAATACTGTTTCCATTCCAGCCGTCACCATAAGAGTCTAAAAGATTAAGTGTGTACGAGCATTGTGCAACTGTCGTCCAGCTTAAAATGGATAATGTAAAAGTATAAAGTAATTTAAAACAGAGTTGTCGGGTCATGTTGTTTAATGTTTGTTAAGAAACATCCGCCGAAATAACAACTTTCTAAGCTTTGAGTCCTTAACAATTGTTACTTTCTACGTTGTTAACCTAGATTTAACAACAAGAATAGTCAAGACTTGAACTCTAAGGTTAACATAAAAATTTCAAGGAATCTAGGAACTTTTGCGAACTGACGCTGAAACAACGTTTATAAAATCTTCTTAGAACGCAATCTACTGAGACTTTGCTGCGTAATTCCTAAATAAGACGCAATGTGATAATTATTCGCTAATTGATCTACTTCTGGATATTCTAACAGAAACTTCTGATAGCGTTTTTTGGCGGTCAACTCAAGCTGATTAAGTATTCTATCGTAGAGACTAATGATATGAAGCTCTAGAGATTTCCTCACGCTCGATTCTAGTTGTGGATACTTTCTGTACAGCTCTTCGATGTCATTTATGTTGAACTCTAAAACTTCTGTATGACATAATGCCTCTGACGACATAGAGGCTCTATCGTTATTACGAATCGATTTGTAATCGCAAATCCACCAATCTTTTAACGCAAACCTCATCGTATGCTCGTTACCCTTATTGTCGATATGGTATGACCTCGCACATCCTGTTAAAACAAAATACATATGGTTTAACGCTTGTCCTTTGTCTAATATTTTTTCTCCTTTTTCGAAACATCTGTAGGTCGATATATTGTCTATGTTTTTTTCGAACTCAGAGCTTAATTCAATTTTTTTAGACAGCCAGTAAAAGAAGTGCGATATTTTCTCTGTTTGAAACAGTTGTTTTCTCATGTTACAGTTACTCGACGGACGAATTATGTTTTATTAAAAATAGGCATCACGTGCAACAGTTAAATTATCATTTGGTAATAAATTATTTTACTGTTGAGCTAAACTAATAGGTAGGTTCAGTTGAAAGTTAGAGATATCAATCGTTTTACCTATCCAACCATAGATATTGAAGACCTTATGATTTAGAGATGTTAATGGCTTAACCCCAATTTGGTGTAAAAACCAACAGATTCGCCAAATATTGAATATTCAATTCCAGACCCAATACGAAGCTTACTAAGGAATAATGAATAAGAGAATCCTGCTCTCAAATAAGTATCGGATAATATGGTGGATTGAAAAAACGGCTCATTTGGGCTAAGTAATGTTTCTCTTATCGTTAGATTTTCATTCCACTGTGTTCCTTTGTGAACAGCGTATAATCCAAATTGAGGTAAGACGTCTAATGTAAAATCAATACTGTTTTTAATGTTTTTGTAAAGGTTTATATGAATACCAACAGGTATTTCTAATGTCATTTGAGTGACTGAATTATGAGTGTAATAGTGAATACGTGTTCTTTTGAATGAACTAACGTAGAGCATACCTTCAGAGTTGCTTTTGAAATTACCGTAGTTCGCAGTTAGTCCTATATCTAGAGCTAATGTTCGCGTTAAACCAAGTTTTGTACTTAGACCTAGTCCAAAATCAATGGTGGTGTTGAACTTTTGAACGCCCATCCCCTCATGAATGAACCTGTTTTGAATATGATATTCTGTTCGGCTCCAATCTGAAGGTTTACGCTGTGCTAGAGCATGGGTACAGACCAAAAAAAGAGATATCGTTAATATGGTCTGCTTAAGTTGCATTTTGACATTGTCTTTTTTGTAACGCATTTCCATACTTGGAAAGTAATCAAAATATACCCAGTTACTTCCCGTTATGAAGTAGGTATTGTAATGACTCTATTCCGTTTAAACCCTTGCCAGCGTATTCTAAAACCCCCTTCTGCGGCTAGGTTAGTGATGCGGAACTTTTTTTATTACAAACGGATAGTATATGTATCTTTCGCGCTCAACCAATGTAATTCTACAATGAAAAAAATAATATTCTCCGTCTTGATGTTGGCCTCCACGGTCGTTTGGTCACAATCACTACCCTTTGATTTTGAATCTACCACCTCTGGAATGCAGGGATATGATGGTGCTTCATTTACTATTGTATCTAACCCCAGTTCTGTGGGGAATAGCAGTGCTAAGGTGGCTAAAATAGTTAAGGTGAATGTGGCTGATAAGTGGGCTGGAGGGAAAATAACCTCTATATCATCACTAAATTTCTCGAGTGCCAGTACGAGTGTGCTCTCCATGAAGGTATATACGACTGAACCCGTGGGAACTGTGGTTAAAGTCAAGCTGGAATCACCATATTCAGGCGAAGTAGATGCTGTAACTACCGTAAGTAGCGCATGGGAAACATTGATTTTTGACTTTGGAATCCCGGCCTGTTCCGGAAGCGCAGACCTTATTATTATGCCACAACCATTCACTAATGGCGGAGGAAACACCTTCTATGTAGACGATATAGAACAAATAGCGGGTACCATAGCTACGCCACGTTCCAGTTTGCCGATCACCTTTGAGTCCGGCACTACACCCGATCATTTCTTTGATTTTGAAAGTGCCTTTTTAACTACGGTACCTAATCCAGATGTTGATACAGACAACGGTAGCGCCATCGTAGGAAAAATAGTTCGTCATCTTGGTGCTCCATTTGGGGGTAGTAAGATCACATTCTCTAACAACTTGGATTTTTCCAGTCATCCAGAAATTACGATGAAAGTTTGGACCTCTGCACCCATTGGCACTAACGTAACGTTGAAGGCTGAAAAACCGTTCTGGGGAGTAGAGCGTAGTGTTCAAACAACCAAAACGAGCGAATGGGAAACCCTTTCTTTTAACTTCTCAGGTTCACTAAACGATATGCCATCATTAACCTTCTTGTTTGACTTTGTGGCAGGCTCAAGTAGCGTAGGGGACGGCTCAGCAAATTCTACCTTTTATTTTGACGACATTAAGTTTGCGAACGTGCCACTTTCTATTCCGCAAAATGAAGTTTTCAGTTCATTCATAGTCTATCCCAATCCTGCTTCTGCTCAGTGGACGGTTTCCAGTAGAACCTCAACCACATTATTTAGCACAGCACTCTATGATCTAAGCGGTCAGTTGCTTGGTACGTTTGACTCCCAAGGAGCTACTAAAATTTCCATAGATGCGTCACCGTATCCTTCTGGAACGTATTTCGCTAAAATAACTTCCGATCTCGGTGATCATTTCGTTAAATTGGTTAAACGCTAAGCTGCTGATACAGGGTTAGAAGTCGTGTCTGAAAAAGCTGCTGTAATGGATGAGACGGCATACCTTTACTAGAATGAAAATCATAAAGACCCTGTGTTTACTGTTACTTTTCAGTAGCGCTTTTAGCCTGAGTGCTCAAGACTCAATAAGGTCGAATGGGCTAATGCTTCAGCGTTACCTGACTAGGGTACTGAATACGCAAGACGATATCTCCGCGCCGAAGTTGATTAACTATCCTACGATAGCTTATTCACCAGAGACCAGCTGGGAAATAGGCCTTTCTAGCCTCTACATTTATAGTGCAAACCGTGATCTTTCGAACCGATTAAGTGAGGTCAAAGCATTTACATTTTACACCCTAGAAAACCAATACGGCATTTGGCTTGACCATGCCCTGTACACCGATAAAAATCGCTGGTTTTTCTACGGTAGAGCACGTTATCAGAGTTTTCCATTGCTCTATTACGGTGTGGGGCAGGACAGTCCTAAAGAACATACCGCTCGGATAGATGGAAACTATACCTTGTTTCGCGAGCGCCTTCTCAGAGAGACACTACCTTCCTTTTATGTAGGACTAGAACTGGATTACCAGAATCTTAACAATGTAAACTACCTGGATACACTGAGTGGGTATATACCGCCAAGTGTTGGGGCGACAGGCTCCTCAAACTTCGGACTAGGGCTAGGCATA
>CAJJCK010000068.1 GCA_905182675.1 uncultured Cryomorphaceae bacterium
TGACGATGCGAAAGCAAAGTCTCGAACATTCTCTGCCTCAAATATCCAAGTCTTTGTCGTTGAATTTTTCTTTATTTCCGCAGCTTCGGCTTCGGCTTGAGTCACTATAATGACTGGATCCTGATAACTTTTCTTCGCCTTAGCTAATCTCGCACGTTGGGAAGAGGTCAGAACTCTACTTTCATTCGTCAATTCTCCTGTAGACGCCACAACATGATCACTAGGAACAGTAATACTAACTTTATAATCTCCAAACGGCAAGGTGAATTCTCCTTGACCTAAAAATTGTTTGTTTTGCCATCCTACGATATCATCATAGACAGCCATTCTAGGGAAAAATTGAGCAATTGTATATAAATAGTTGTCCTCTTCTTCAAAATATTCATAACCTGAACGACCACCAATATCCATGCGGTCATTTACATTGAACCACCATTTTATATTGAAACTGAACTTCTGACCCTTCCCAAGGGGAGTTGGTAGATCAACACGCATCATCGTATTATTTACAGTATACCTGAGGTTGGTACCTCCAGTGGATTGCACATAGTCAATCTTAAAACCACCATCGAAGTCATAGAACTGGTTCTTCTTCAGTTGATTAAAAGCTGTCTGAGCAGTATTGCCTCTTTGAGAAAAAATACCATCAGTATTAATTTCTTGAGTGGTGCTGTTCTTTGCTCGCATATTTTGATCTAACTGCACCCATAGGTATCGTAATTTATCCGGGCTGTTATTCGTATAAGTGATGGTTTCCTTACCATAAATGCGCTGGGTCTGGTCATCCAGAGTGATTTCCATATCGTAATCTGCCTGTTGCTGGAAGTACTGATGGCCAGGTGCACCTGAAGCTGTTCGGTAAACGTTTGGCGTAGGTAATTCTTCACCAAGTTGCTTGAACTTAGTGGTATTCACGTTTTGCGCAAGTAAAGAGCAGCTAAATATTGTTGCCACTAGGAATAAAATCTTCTTCATTTAAGCGATTGTTAAGTCAATTAAGTAGGTATTCTCTCTAAGATCATTTGAAAACTCAATACTAAAATACCACCAGATATTACCAATCGGTATACCTGAGGTTTTATATTGATTCTATCTAAAAACCAATATACTAAAATCACGGCCAACACTACAATGAATTGACCCAGTTCAATACCTAAATTAAAAGGAATCCAAGCCCACCAAAAAGAATCGCTTTGAGCTATAAAAGAATAATAGGAGCCAAACCCAAAACCATGCACCAGTCCAAAAGAACCTGCTATCCACATACCCATGCGGTTCACTTTAAATCCTAAAAAAAGGTGTAACGCTGCAGTAATACCTATACTCAAAGCGATTGCCAGTTCAATAAGGCTCGAAGGCACAATTAATAGCTCCGACGCTGTAAGGGCAAGGGCAATACTATGACCTATTGTAAACGCTGTAACCCAGCTTAAAATTGGTTTCCAATTTCTCACGCTTAAAGGCAGAGTGAGGGCTATAAGAAACAACATATGATCGAAACCTTGAAGATCGGTGATATGGCGAATGCCGAGATTTACGTAAAACATATTTAAAAGAAACTCGTGTAATACTCGTTTTCAACCCTGCAGCTACTTGTTGCACGACGGCCCAATTCGTTGTAAAACGTGATGATGTTCTCTTGGCTGGAAAAGACATCACTTAAAGTTGAGCAATGTATGATCCAGTTAGAGTCATCCAATTCTTTTGGTAGTCCTGAAAAAGTAAAAAAAAGCTTTACATATTCATTATCTGTCTCACTGCCAACAAACGAGAACATAAGTTCAGTCCTTACATCCTCCCTACTGCATTGAATATTAAATGTTCGTGCCAGCTCATAGGCATGAAGTGAGTCCTTTTTTAGCTCCGACATCGCATGGTATCTTACGTCCTTCTCCGTCACTAATGCATTCATGGCCCGTTCCCAATCATCTGGGAAAAACTGCATAGATGCAGTAACGCGATCTTGTTCTAAATCAACCCTTAGTTCAGTGATGCTCACATAAAACTCGTGCTGTATCTTAGGGGATACGTTACCAAGTAAAACCGGGAATGAAGTAAAAAGGACCAATAGTAAATTCATGACTGTGAAATTAAACCAATTTATAGCATTAGTAGCCCTTATCTCGACATTACTAATGTCAAAATCAACGCATGCCCAAGCCGTTAAAATTCATGAAGGCACAGCTTTCAAATCTGGTATTTGCGAACCCAGCATCTCCGTGGACCCCACGAACAAGAACAACATCTATGCGGGTAGCATATTAAACAACTTCTACCAGAGTACAGATGCCGGAGCGACTTGGACCATCTCTACTATCACAAGTCCTCATGGAGTTTGGGGTGATCCCTGTATCATCACAGACTACAGTGGACGTACTTATTATTTTCATTTAAGCGATCCTGAAGGGACAAATTGGCAAAGTGATCGCATACTTGACAGAATGGTTTGTCAAAGTAAGGATGGACCAGAAGACCACTTTAACGAAGGTAGCTTCACCCAAATAAATGGCAAGAAACACGACAAAGAGTGGGCAGCAGTGCATCCATCCAATGGAACGATTGGACTCAGTTGGACGCAGTTTGACTCATATGGGACAACAGACCCTTCCTGCACAAGTACCATTCTCTACAGCGAAAGTATTGACAGGGGCGATACTTGGTCGTCTCCTACGATCATCTCAGAGCGGACAGGCGATTGTGTAGATGATGACAAAACTACTGAAGGAGCAGTACCGGCATTCGGGCTCAATAATGAGCGATACGTTGGATGGGCATTAGATCATAAAATTTACTTTAACCGCAGTCTGGATGGCTTGGTCTGGGAAGAGTTTGAGGTCGCTACTCAAAAAGCTGGGTGGACCCAATCTTACGATGGATTTTCAAGATGTAATGGAATGCCTATCACCGTAGTTGATCAATGTCAAAGTAGTCCTTTTTATGGCCGAATATTCATGTGCTGGGGAGATAACTCTGAGCAAACCGGTGGTGAAGTGTATATGAGTTACAGTGATAATGCAGGTGAAAATTGGTCAAAACCAATGGGCATTTCAAATAATGGCGGATCTTCTGATCAATTTCTTCCATGGATCACCATTGACCCGACCTCTGGGTTTCTATACGCTGTCTTTTACGACCGCAGGAACACCACGGAAAAGACTGAAACGAACACTTACTTAGCGATAAGTAAAGATGGAGGTAGCAGCTGGACAGAGCAACAAATCAACGATGTGTCGTTTTCCCCTTCTAATGCGGTTTTTATGGGTGACTACAATCATATATCTGCTTATGGTGGTGTTGTAAGACCTATTTGGACTGAGCTTAAAGACAGCAAAAAGTCAGTTTGGACGTACTTGTATAATGAAACCTATTAACATGAGATTACTTATTGTGAGCACTTCAACTGTTTTTGGAAAACCCTACCTCAGCTATCTAAAAGATGAGTGTGCTGATTTCTTCAAACAATCCAAGAAGATTCTATTCATCCCTTTTGCACGTCCTGGAGGAATATCCCATGACGAGTATACCTCTAAGGCAAAAGTGTTTTTTGAAGATTTGGGTTTTGAATTTAAAGGTGCTCATGAATTCGATAATCCAGAAGATGGATGCAATTGGGCAGAGAGTTTCTTCATAGGCGGAGGGAATACTTTTGTTTTGGCCAATGAGCTCAGAATGAGTGGCTATTTTGATCTTATAGATAAACATGTAAGAGAGGGGAAACCCTATATGGGTACTTCTGCAGGCTGCAATATGACGGGTATATCCATTTCCACGACCAACGACATGCCTATTATATACCCCTCAAGCTTTGAGGCCTTTGGATGGGTGCCTTTTAACTTCAACCCTCATTACTTAGATCCTATTGAGGGAATCGAGCATATGGGTGAAACACGTGAAACGCGTATTAGAGAATTCCACAAATTTAATACCCTCCCAGTTATTGGTTTGAGAGAAGGCTCTTGGATTAGAGTTGAGGAAAACTCGGTTGTACTCAAAGGTGATTCCACTGCTAGAATATTTTTAGCTAATGAAGACGCTTACGAAACACTCGAAATACCTAAATCAATACTTTAGTATAGTACAACTTCTGTACGTCTATTAACCTTACGTCCTTCAACACTGCTATTAGGCAAAACTGGTTGCGCTATTCCAGCTCCTCTTGCATTTAATCTAGTCGGATCAATTCCTTTAGAAATGAGGAAATCAAGAACCGATTGGACCTGCGTATTATTTAGTTGCTGATTGAATTTATAGTAGGTATTTTTATACTCCAAAACTTATCCAAATGAAGTTTACCGTAATACTGTTCTTAACTTTTTCTAGCCTTTTCATAAATGCCCAAAACAAATGGTCTTTTCTGACTTCAGTAGAGGAGAGTATGTTAATTGGAGATCAGTCTTCATTACCTAACCTGGCTGATATGAATAGTCTATTTTCTAATTTCGGAATACGATCGGGAGTTCATCGTGTTTTTTCAGATCAATATGCTGCAGATTTGTCTTTTGGAATGGCAGGGGTTGCAAAGAAAAACACGTATACATCAACGATCCTTCCAGTGCAATTGACACTTCATTATAACCTACTAAGCAACTTAGAAAGGTTCAATACTCTGGGAACAAAATTTAACATTAACGTAGGAGCCGGTGGAGCTCTTTATAGAACTACTGCCTCCAATTATAACGAAGAAGGTCTCTTTTCTTTTAGTGAAAACTTAAGTCTAGGAAGTTCTATAGAGTTTAAAATCGCAAAGAGCGGAACTCTTTCCTTAGGCTATCGTCACTCGTTGTATTTAGACGATAATATCGATACTGATCCTACCGGCTTATTGGGAGATGTCTTAGGTAGCTTCTACACAGCTGTCCGCTGGGATATAACAGGGTCAGATGCTGCCAACCATAAGGTAAGTCATAAAACAGCTCCAGAAAACGCCCATAAAGTAGGAGAAGAACTTAGAATCGCACAAGCAAAAGTAAAGGCCATGGAAAAGGCTGTTTTACAGTTAAAGTCAATGAAAACCGAGCCTATTAAAGTAGAGGAGTCTGTTTCTGACGTGTCTTCTGAAACGACTTTAAACATTACGGAGGAAACCGATAATACGTCTACGGTCAACACAAGCAACACTAAAAGATATGCCATTATCATTGCGAGCTATAAATCAGAGGAAGTAGCACAATCACTTGCTCGGGAGCTAGGGAACACAGCCCAGGTGATCCCTGTTCCAGAGATTGGAAGATTCAGG
>CAJJCK010000069.1 GCA_905182675.1 uncultured Cryomorphaceae bacterium
GATTACTCATGAGCGATCATACGCAGCCAGTGAACATTGGAAACCCAAATGAGATAACCATTGGTGAGTTTGCTGAAGAGATTATAAAGCTCACTGGTACTTCCCAAAAAGTCATTTACCAACCAAGACCCGTGGACGACCCAATGCAACGAAAACCGGACATCACAAAAGCGGAAGAATTGTTGGGTTGGCAACCTCAAGTCATGCGTGCTGAGGGGCTAAAAAAAACCTATACGTGGTTTCAAAGCTTACCGGAAGAAAGATTATACAGAAAAGAGCATAGAGACTTTGCTGGCTTTAGCAGAAAATAGACCTTTGCTGAACCAATTCAAACCAATAACATGATTCAAATACTCGTTACAGGAGGACTCGGATATATTGGCTCACACACCGTTGTAGAGCTTATAAATGCAGGTTACGAGCCTATTGTTATTGACAACTTAAGCGAAAGCCCGATTGAGGTAAAGACTCGTATTGAAAAAATTGTGGGTCGGGAAATTATTTTTCGGCAAGTAGAAATGTGCGATAAATCAGCACTAGATGCTGTTTTAACAGAATTCCCTAAAATCGTCGGTAGCATTCACTTTGCCGCATTTCTTTTGGTCAACGAAAGTGTTACTGCACCATTAAAGTATTATTACAACAATCTACTGAGTACCATGAATCTATTAAGGAGCATGGAAGAACATGGTATAAGCAACCTCGTATTTTCTAGTTCATGTACGGTTTATGGCACACCTGAAAACCCTCATGTGGACGAAAATGCACCTGTTCAACCTGCAGAAAGCCCCTATGGTAACACCAAAAAGATGGGAGAAGAGATTCTTCGTGACTTCACCGCCGCAGGTGTTATGAATACTCTGAGCTTGAGATACTTCAATCCGATTGGTGCACATCCTACAAGTATGATTGGAGAATTCCAAGATGGCGAACCACATCACTTGGTTCCCTACATCACGGAAACAGCCATAGGTAAACGTAAAGAATTAAAGGTATTTGGCACGGATTACGACACGAGAGATGGCTCATGTCTGCGGGACTATATTCATGTGATAGATATTGCAAAAGCTCACATTCTAGCTGTACAGCACTTGGTAGATAGTGATGAGCATGGATACGATGTCATAAACTTAGGATCGGGGAATGGGTCTACAGTATTAGAAATGATCCACGCATTTGAGCGTGCCACAAATATTCCTATTCCCTATCATATAGCGCCGCGCCGCGCCGGGGATGTGCCAGCTGTTTATGCTAATATCGCCAAGGCTCAGCGTGTTCTTGGCTGGACTCCTGAAAAAACCTTAGAAGATATGTTGCGCGATGCTTGGAATTTCGAGCAGGCCTTGGTAAAAAAAACAACAATATGAAAAACATTATCATTACCGGCGGAGCCGGATTTATAGGTTCACATGTAGTGCGTTTGTTCGTAAATAAGTACCCAAACTACCGCATTATCAATGTTGACTTTTTGACCTATGCGGGGAATCTCGAGAACTTACAAGACATCGATAAAGCGCCTAATTATGTATTTGAACGTGTCGATATCGTGGATGCCACAGCGGTCGATGCTTTGTTTGATAAATACCAGCCAGAGGGCGTTATTCATTTGGCTGCGGAAAGTCATGTAGACCGATCCATTAAGGATCCACTTGCGTTTTTACGCACGAATGTTTTAGGCACAGCAAATCTATTGAACAGCTTCAAGCGCATTCATTCGGATTTTGAAGGCAAGCGCTTCTACCATATCTCTACGGATGAGGTTTACGGAAGCTTGGGCGCTGAGGGTTTATTTGAAGAGACCACCTCCTATGACCCTAATAGTCCATACAGTGCCTCTAAAGCAAGCTCTGACCACTTTGTCAGGGCCTATGGTGAGACCTATGGCCTTCCTTATGTCATCACCAATTGCTCTAATAATTATGGGCAGCATCAATTCCCTGAAAAACTCATTCCATTGTTCATTAACAACATTGTTGAAGAAAAGCCACTACCTGTTTACGGCGATGGAAACTACACCCGCGACTGGCTATACGTCGTGGACCATGCTCGTGCCATTGATCTAGTGTTCCATAACGGAAAGAACGCCGAAACCTACAACATCGGAGGTTTTAATGAGTGGACCAACCTTAACCTGATCAAGGTTTTATGTACACAAATGGATCAGAAGCTTGGACGAACTCCAGGGAGCAGCGAAAAACTGATCACCTATGTGAAAGACCGCCCAGGTCATGACAAAAGATATGCTATAGATGCCACGAAAATTCAAAGAGAATTAGGTTGGGAGCCTAGCGTTACTTTTGAACAAGGGCTAGGCATCACAATTGACTGGTATTTGGCCAATCAAGCATGGTTAAAAAATGTCACCTCAGGATCTTATCAGGACTACTACAAAAACATGTACGCGAGCAGTTAATTGCGTAATTTGCGCGCCATGAGAGGGGTCGTAATAAAAAGCACAGGAAGTTGGTATCACGTTCGAGAAATCGACAGTGGTTCATTGTTCGATTGCAGAATTAAAGGGAAATTCCGCATTACTGGAATCAAAAGCACCAACCCCCTCGCTGTTGGAGACGTTGTTGTTTTTGAATTAGAAGACGGCTATGAGCATCAAGGGGTTATAAGCGGTATTGAAGACCGACGCAACTATATCATTCGAAAAAGTGTCAATCTAAGTAAGCGCATTCAGATCATTGCCTCTAATATGGATCAAGCCTTATTAGTTACTACCCTCGCCCAGCCAGCTACATCTACTGGGTTTATGGACCGTTTTTTAACCACTGCGGAAGCCTACAATATCCCGACGATCATCGTATTTAATAAATTAGACGTTTACGGCGAAGAGGAATTGGCTGAACTCGCCTATCGGAAAGCAGTCTATGGAGCCATTGGATATACCATCCTGGAGACTTCAGCAACGGAATCCATAGGATTAGAAGAACTAAAAAAGGTTCTAAAAGATAAAAACACACTTTTGAGCGGCCACAGTGGTGTAGGGAAAAGTACGTTAATAAACGCAGTGGAGCCTTCTCTTGATATCAGAACGGGTGAGGTAAGCACCTCCTCGCATCACAAAGGACAGCATACTACTACGTTCGCTGAAATGCATCCATTGCAGATTGGCGGCGACATTATCGATACACCAGGAATCAAAGGGTTTGGCCTCGTCAATTTAGAAAAAGAGGAGATAAGCCATTTCTTCCCTGAAATTTTCGCCCTAAGCAAAGGGTGTAAATATCACAACTGTCTGCATGTTAATGAACCGCTATGCGCTGTTAAAAACGCAATAGAGTCCAATAATATTGCACCAACTCGATATGAGAGTTATATTAACCAATTAAACGACTATGATGAAGAAAATCATTACCGCAGCACTAGCCATTAGTGCCCTCGCCTTAACCTCTTGTGTTGGAAGCGCAAAAGCAGTTGTTTCTACGAATGAAGTAGTCACTAAAATAAAACCTGTAAATACTGCTTTTGAATGGAGCAAAGGAGGTGAATTCGCCTATTTATATCTACAAACTTTTGACCTGGCTGAATCTAAATTAGACGCAGTGGCATCTAAAGGTATGGGTCAAGCAATTTTCATAGACGCCCCATTCTTACTCATTGATCCGGTGGCAACCACTAGATTTTTCACGGATGTCGTGGAGCCCGGAACAGCATTTAGAATAAATGAACTTGCTGGATTCTCGAAAAACACCTATAGCGAAAGAGGAATTGCATTCTTAAGAGCATGCTCTGAAAGAGGTCTAATGGTTTATATTTTAGCCAATGAGAAAGAAATCACAGGAATCATACAAGATTTAAGTAGAATGCAGATCGAAGTAATGCCCTGTATGATTGAAGGTGAGATAATCCCTGGATCAATGGCCCAAAACATGACCTTGATGGAATTGAAAAACGGAAATAGGTTGGGTATGATTCTAACTACCAGTTTAGGTGAAGCGTCAGGTTTTACAGGTATGACAGATGCCATGCGCGAATCTGCAAGCCAATTATACCAGGAGGTCGCTGATAAATTAATCTTGTTCCCTAATCCAGCATTTAACTAAATGAGGGCTCTACTGCAACGTGTTTCTGAGGCATCCGTTGCAGTACAGGGAAACGTATTGGGAGAAATATCTAAAGGACTCCTTGTTTTACTTGGCATTGGGTCTGATGACACCCAAGAAGATGCTGATTGGCTGAGTCGGAAAATAAGCAATATGCGTCTTTTTCCGGATGAAGATCTCGTAATGAATCTTGACATCGTTCAAGCTCATGGATCCATTCTCCTGATCAGTCAGTTTACGTTGCAGGCAAGTACACAGAAAGGTAATAGACCCAGCTATATCAAAGCAGCACGTCCTGCTATAGCTGAGCCACTTTACGAATACTTCAAAGACCGTCTATGTTCTGAAAGTGGGCAAGATGTACAATCCGGTATATTTGGGTCCGATATGCAAGTGCAACTCATCAACGATGGTCCAGTGACCATTTGGATAGATTCAAAAAACAGAGAATAATATGGCTCTAGACCCTATAAACGTAGATCGATCACTTCCCTTAGGAAAACTCCAAGTGGATGTGCACGAGTGGATCGCCAATCATGGCGTACGCTACTTCAATGAACTCACGAACATGGCTCAGCTTACAGAGGAGGTTGGCGAAGTCGCTAGAATCATTGCGCGTCGTTATGGCGAACAAAGTGAAAAGGAGAGTGACCAATCAAAAGACTTGGGTGAAGAACTTAGCGATGCTCTGTTCGTCATACTTTGTCTGGCAAACCAGACCGGTACCGATCTTCAAGTAGCTTTTGATAAAAAAATGAAGGTCAAAAAAGAGCGTGACCACGAAAGGCATCAGAATAATAAAAAATTGAAATAAGCATTGTTTCACAAACAAGAAAGCCGCCTTACATAAAGGCGGCTTTCTTGTTTGCGGAATGATTTAGCTA
>CAJJCK010000070.1 GCA_905182675.1 uncultured Cryomorphaceae bacterium
GCACCTATGCTGCTCGCCTATTTTATGAATGCGGCAATTGATCAGGAATGTGAACTATATATTAAGGAGCATAAATTAGAGCATAAGGTAGAATCAATCCTGAAATCATCGTTTGATGACAAGGGGCTGGAACGTCCTAATTATCAGGATAAATTACCAGAAGGTAATGATGGATTAGGCCTGATGCTTTTAGGTCTTACTGGAGATCAAGTATTAGATCACCAGGCGTATGAAAAGATAAAAAATCGAACGTTGAAATCGGTTCGTGGAACTGTTCAGGCTGATATTTTGAAAGAAGATCAAGCACAGAACACGTGTATTTTCTCTACTGAATTTGCACTTAGGTTGATGGGCGATGTTCAGTCGTATTTCATAGACCTGCAGGTTCGTAATTTTTATAGTGTCTCGATCTCTGGTTACCATATTGCCGAGGCGGGAGCAAACCCTATTACGCAATTGGCATTTACCTTAGCTAATGGCTTTACTTATGTGGAGTATTATCTTAGTAGAGGTATGGATATCAATAAATTCGCACCTAACCTGAGCTTCTTCTTTAGCAATGGAATAGACCCTGAATATGCGGTTATTGGTCGCGTGGCTCGAAGAATATGGGCACATGCGATGAAGAATAAATATGGTGCAGATGCGCGTTCGCAAATGTTGAAATACCATATTCAAACTTCAGGCCGAAGCTTACACGCCCAAGAGATTGATTTTAATGACATTCGTACCTCGTTACAAGCTTTGTATGCTATTTATGACAATTGTAATTCACTTCATACTAATGCTTACGATGAGGCAATCACGACGCCTACAGAGGAAAGTGTGCGACGTGCAATGGCTATTCAGTTGATCATCAATAAGGAATTAGGATTGACCAAAAATGAAAACCCAATTCAAGGGTCTTTTATTATCGAGGAGTTAACAGAATTAGTTGAAGAAGCCGTCTTACTAGAATTCGATCGGATTACAGAAAGAGGCGGTGTACTGGGGGCTATGGAAACCATGTACCAAAGAGGGAAAATACAAGAGGAAAGTTTGTATTATGAAACACTGAAGCATACTGGAGAATTTCCAATTATCGGTGTAAATACATTTTTAAATAAAAATGGTTCACCAACGATTACTCCAGATGAGGTCATACGTGCTACGGTTGTAGAAAAAGAGTATCAAATAACGATGCTCGATGCATTGCACAATAGTAAGTCTGAACGCTCAGAAGGTATGTTAATCGCCCTGAAAGAGGCGGCAGTTAAAAACGACAACATTTTTGAAATAATGATGGAGGCTTCGAAGTATTGTTCCCTGGGACAAATTACCGATGCCTTATTCTCAGTAGGTGGTCAATATAGAAGAAACATGTAATGAAAATACTCTCTTTCAATGTTAATGGGGTTCGTGCTTGTGCAGGAAAAACACTCCTCCAAGATCTCAACACCTTAGACTGTGATGTAGTTTGTCTTCAAGAGACAAAAGCTACGCCTGAGCAAGTTGCAGAGGCACTATCTGGGCTAACGGGTTATCACCTGTATGCATACAGTGCGGAGAAGAAGGGATATAGTGGCACAGCTATTCTGTCTAAGGAACTCCCACTGTCCGTTAAAATGGGGCTGGGTATCGGAGAACACGATAATGAGGGCAGGGTAATTACTGCTGAATTTCAAGATTACTTTGTGGTTACCGCTTATGTTCCTAATGCGAGCAGTGGTTTAAAGCGTCTTGATTACAGAACTAAGGGTTGGGATGTGGCCTTTTTAGCATTTATAAAAAATCTAGAACGCTCAAAACCTGTAGTTGTATGTGGAGACTTAAATGTTGCTCATCAGCCAATTGATCTTAAAAACCCAAAGCCAAATTATAATAAAACTCCGGGCTATACTCAGCTTGAAATAGATGGCCTAACAACAATGCTAAATAGCGGTTTAGTAGATACTTACCGTCATTTATATCCCACTACCGTAAAGTACAGTTGGTGGAGTTACAGAGGAGGTTCCAGGGAACGGAATGTAGGTTGGAGACTTGATTATTTCTTAGTGAGCGAGTCACTTATGGTGAAGGTCAAGAATAGTGAGATTTTAAATGATGTATTAGGCAGTGACCATTGCCCAGTATTACTAAGTCTGTGATTTAGTCGTTCAGGGGTTTAAAGTCTAAGAGCATCTTCCCTGCTTGCCTTATCTCACGGTTAATTACATGGAATCTTTCGGCATGTTGTTCTGCAGGTAATAATGAGATGACTTCAACTTGTAGTGCGGCGGCAGTGAGGTGGTTGTTCACATCATGCATAAGTTTCTGATACTGTTTTAAATCCATATTATCAGGTATTTCTGTTAACGTAAAATGCTCATTGACCTAGAGAGGTCATTAATGCGTATTGTATACACTCCGTTGGGAACGGTTTTAATAGATAATTCTACGGAACCTTGATTTACAGTTAGAACTCTTGACAGTGCAAGCACCCCATTGGTTTCAAATATTTGTACGCTTGCGACATTCAATTCTGGTTGAAAACCATCTATTCTTATGAGGTCTTGACTTGGGTTGGGATATATTCTTATTTGACGCTCTGATGCGCCCTCCATGCCTAAACCGTATTTGGCTTTACCAATTCGATAAAACCCACTAAGTAACTGTGGGGTAAAAGTCAAATTACCGACTCCAAAGTTTCCTACGGTTTGATTTGTTACATTACCTAAGGCAATGCCTGCACTAGGGAGCTCCCCGGTTTTGAAATAACATAGGGT
>CAJJCK010000071.1 GCA_905182675.1 uncultured Cryomorphaceae bacterium
TTTAACGGATCAGCATTATTAATAAACCTAAAGTGTTCAGGGGAAAAGGATGGAATACCCACATAATGTAAATCCTCCTTAACGGAAACGGTATCTCCAATTCTGAAAGATCCATTATCTGGTATTCCAATAATATCTCCAGGAAACGCCTCGTCAATAGTGCTTTTTTTAGAAGCCATGAACGCTGTAGGAGCACTCACCTTAAACGGCTTACCAGTTCTTGTATGCAAGTAAGCTTTGTTTCTCTGAAAGGTTCCACTTACTACTTTTAAAAAGGCTATTCTGTTCCTGTGATTAGGGTCAATATTAGCATGGATTTTAAATACAAATCCCGAAAAATCAGTTTCATTGGGCAGAACTAGACGTTCTTCTGCGTACTTAGGTTGAGGCTGAGGAGCAATTTCCTGAAAACAGTCTAAAAGTTCTCTAACGCCAAAGTTATTCAAGGCTGAGCCAAAAAACACAGGACAAAGTTCCCCTTTTTCATAGGATTCTTGATTGAACGGTGGGTATACGGCATCTAAAAGTTCCAGGTCGTTGCGTAGTTCTTCAGCAGCATCGTCTCCTACGAACTCATTGAGCTCTGCACTGTGAATGTCCTCAAATGAGGTGGTCTCAGATATTCTTTGCTTATTGTTCGAACTATACAGATTCAAATTTCGCTCCCAAATATTATAAACACCTTGAAAACGTTGCCCCATGCCTATAGGCCAAGATAGGGGGCATAAGGTTAGTCCGAGCTTCTGCTCAACCTCGTCGATCAGATCAAACCCATCTTTTCCCTCTCTGTCTAGTTTATTGATAAATACTATGATAGGAGTAGCACGCATTCTACATACCTGAACAAGTTTCTCTGTTTGAGGCTCTACACCCTTAGCCACATCAATAACGACAATGACACTGTCGCAAGCAGTTAAAGTACGGTAGGTGTCTTCAGCAAAGTCTTGGTGTCCAGGAGTATCGAGAATATTGATTTTTTTGTCCTTATAATAGAAACCCATGACGGACGTAGCAACAGAAATACCGCGCTGCTTTTCAATCTCCATAAAATCTGAGGTTGCAGCCTTCTTTACTTTATTGCTTTTTACAGCACCCGCTTCCTGAATAGCACCTCCGAAAAGAAGAAGTTTTTCTGTGAGGGTAGTTTTTCCAGCATCAGGGTGTGAGATGATGCCAAATGTTCTACGTATGCTGATTTCGCTTTCTAAGGACATTAAGAGTATAATTAATGTGCAAATATACCACACGAAACAGGTGCTTCCGAGTGTAAATAGGTATACTTGACAATTCGCTACAGAACAATTTTAATAAAAGTGCGTTTAAAAAGAATGACTAGTACATATTCCATAAAGGATCTTGAGCAGCTAAGCGGTATCAAGGCACACACTATTAGGGCATGGGAACAACGTTTTAAGCTGATTCAGCCAAAACGTACTGATACAAACATCCGTTTTTACAATGATATAGACCTTAGGGTTGTCTTGAATACATCCGTATTGATCTCCAATGGGATGAAAATCAGTCAAATTTCAAAGTTAGCCCCAGAGCAAATTGCCAAAGAAGCGTTGAATGCATCTCCTTATTTGGGTGATTATCAGTACGAGCTTAATGAGCTAAAAATAAGCACGTTAAACTTTGATGTTGCCCGATTCGAGGCGGTGATGGCAACTTGTATTGAACTATATGGAGTTCATGCCACGTTTCAAGAAGTAATTGGTGACTTTATTCAGGAATTGGGTAAACTATGGTTGAGTGGTTGTGTGGGTATTTCTCAGGAACATTTTATGTCTTCATTGTTGCGCCAAAAGCTATTTGCTGCCATTGATAATCTTGAAACATCAAAGTCTCCTAAAACTGGGACTTTCGCCCTTTTTCTGCCAGCTAATGAACTCCACGAGATAGGTATACTCTATCTGGCTTACGTTCTAAAAGAACGTGGTGACCATGTTTTCTATCTTGGACAAAGCTTACCAAAAGAGTACCTAGTCGATCTAATACATCATCAAAAGGTGAATTATTTAGTGAGTGCATTCACTACACATCCGAAACAAGGTAAATTAGACGCTTATTTAGATGATTTAGATGTTCTCATTGGAGACACGGGAGTTAAGGCGTGTCTTACGGGTTATCAATTTCAGGCGACTCAGTTGTCACGTTCGTTCAAAAACATCAGCATTTACAGTACTTTAAAGGATTTAAGCCAATCTATTTAAAGATTGTTAGTTTGTTTAATGTTTTTTCTTAAAGTCTATACAAGATGCTCAATCTCTTTGTTTAACTTTACCGTGGAATTGTTAAACAAAATGTTATGTCTACCGCCGAATTTGGAATACTTATTGACAGAGAGCAAGATTTTTTAAACCAGCTTGCCATGAAACTAACTAAGTGTCATGATGATGCTCAGGATCTTATTCAAGACACTTATTTCAAGGCTCTGAAAAATAAAGATAAGTTTGCCACTGGTACCAACCTGAAAGGATGGTTATATACCATCATGAGAAATACTTTCATCAATAACTACCGTCGTAAGAAACAACAAAATACCTTTGTTGATCCAACGGAAGGACAGTACTTCCTTAATTCTAAGGAGGCGAGTAGATCCACGCTTACGGATGCAAACGTTGATAATGAGTATATTATGGAACAAATTGGTTCAATAGAGAAGCATTATACGGATGCGTTTTTCATGCATTATGAGGGCTTCAAATACGAAGAAATAGCCGAACACTTTGGTATTCCGCTTGGTACTGTAAAGTCCAGAATTTTTCTTGCCCGTAAAAAGATGATGGAAAAACTTGCCGATCAACGCTATTAACACACCGCCAACCGCCACAAATGAAGTCAGTTATAGTTATAGGATCAGGTTTTGCAGGACTCAGTGCCGCTAGTTTTCTCGCAAGAGATGGTTATGATGTCACTTTGGTTGAAAAGAATGAGCAGCTCGGTGGACGGGCAAGAGTTTGGGAACATGAAGGCTTTAGCTTTGATATGGGACCAAGCTGGTATTGGATGCCAGATGTTTTCGAACGGTACTTTAAAGAATTTGGTTATCGTATAGATCAATTATATGATTTGGTACGATTAGACCCATCTTACAAAGTTATTTTTGGTCATGAAGACTTTGAAGATCAAAGTCCTTCTATGGAGGGACTTGAGGCTATGTTCGATAGGTTAGATCCGGGATCAGGAATAAGACTAAGGAAGTTTTTGAAGCAAGCTGCTTATAAATATGAAGTCGGAATCAAGGATCTCGTATTTCGTCCTGGTAGATCTGTTCTCGAATTTCTTGATCTACGTATTGCCAAGGGGTTATTTAAACTGGATATGATAAAGGACATTCGTAAACATGTTGCGGAAGTTAGTTCTCATCCTAAACTTAAGGCCATTCTTGAGTTTCCTGTCTTATTTCTTGGGGCTCTTCCTCAAAATACTCCTGCACTCTACAGCTTAATGAATTACGCAGATATGTCTCTTGGTACCTGGTACCCTATGGGTGGCATGAATAAGATAATTCAGGCCATGATTAAAGTGGCGAAAGAACAAGGTGTAAAATTTCACACAAATACGGAGGTAACAGGCTTTACCTACCATAACGGTTCTATTAAAACTGTACTTACGAATGCTGAATCCTTCGATGCTGACATAGTTGTTGGAGCAGGGGACTACCACCATCTCGATCAAAAAGTGAGTTCGCCTGAATTCCAAGAGTACTCCTCTAG
>CAJJCK010000072.1 GCA_905182675.1 uncultured Cryomorphaceae bacterium
TTTCAGTTTTCCCATCCTAGACTACAAATATTTCCCAGCCCAACTGTCCTTTAGCTTCATGGTACCATCGCCACTGGATCCTAGGGTACTGGCTTGTGTGTTGAGCACAATAGAGGATCCATCGAGGTTATTATTTGCGATTTCTACTTTCAATTCGCTTGGGCTATACGATACAAATCCTTCATGTGATTGCACAAAGATGAGCATCCGATTAAAAAAATCAACTTCGTGTTTCTTGCCAAAAGCCTGAAGCAGGTGCACACTTTTGTCAATGCTACATCCAGTAGCTTGCTGTTGACTTTCATCCACTGCAATAATCAGGAACTGATCAAAAACTATTCTAAAGGCTGCTGCGAGTTGCGAGCCATGCGCTTTCCAATTACTTACAAACTCGTCCATAATAGCAGACAATTCTGATTTTTGAGCCAAACTCATGGGCTGCTTCAAACCATAAAACCACATACGTGATTCTGGATTCATGTTGTGCATTCCCATATTACAAGTCTTCAGCTAAGGCAATCATCTCTGCTAAATCAAGAACTTGCACAGTATCTTCTTTTTCTCTGTTCTTGACTCCGTCGGTTAGCATGGTATTACAAAATGGACATCCAGAGACTACAATCTCTGTACCTGTTGCAAGAGCTTCATCCGCACGTATATGATTTATTTCTGCTGTACCGGGTTCTGCATCTTTGAACATTTGAGCGCCACCTGCTCCGCAGCAAAGACCATTTTGTTTACACCTTCGCATTTCTTTGAGTTCAACATCTAGCTTAGCCAGTAGCTCTCGTGGCGCCTCATATTCGCCGTTAGCACGACCTAGATAACAAGGGTCGTGAAAGGTGATTTTCTTGCCTCTAAATTGTCCACCTTCAATTTTTAATCGGCCATCTTTCATCAGACCATTTAGAAACTGGCTGTGGTGCTCCACCTTATAATTTCCACCTAATTCGGGATACTCATTCTTGAGGGTGTTGAAACAGTGTGGGCAGGTAGTCACAATATGTTTGACTTCATATGCGTTCAGCACTTGAATATTCATCATCGCTTGCATTTGGAATAGAAACTCATTTCCTGCGCGTTTAGCGGGATCACCTGTACAACCTTCTTCCGTTCCTAGCACAGCAAAACTAACGCCTGTGTGGTTCAGTATTTTTGCCATGGCTTTGGTGATTTTTTTAGCCCGGTCGTCGAAACTTCCTGCACATCCTACCCAAAATAACACTTCCGGAGATTTTCCTTCTGCGTTCATTTGAGCTAGGGTAGGTACGATAAAATTGGTCATGCTATAGGTTTTTTCTCTGTTCGTGTTGACTCGTTATTGAAAGACTTGAATGGTAGTTTCCTTATCCACTAAATCCGTAAACTTCCCAGTGAAGCGCGTTGCTCTTACTACATGGTTGTCCACCCAATGATAATTTCCACCACGAGGTTTCCCCATCAACAATCCGTGCCATTTGAAGCCATTTTCTTTTAACCATACTTCGGTCACCACTCTATGTTCCTCGGTACGAGAGGTGAAAAAGGTGATGACATGTCCTTCTTTGAACCACTTGTTTAGAGTGTCTAGGGCATCAGGATATAGAGCTGCTGTGGCCATCCTCTCTGGCTCCTCGTTGGGAATATCATCACAGATGGTCCCATCTATGTCAATTAAGTAATTTTTGATATCGGTTGGTAAAACCGGGCTTATGCTTTGTCCGTCTTCTGTTGCTTCTCGTAATAGGTTGTCGATGTGTGCATTAGCGCTCTTTTCCATCAGATCATTTTTAGTTAGTCGAGAAATATTGATTTAGTTATTCGTTGATCCAGTTAGCACGGTCCATTTGAGAAAAAGGCCAAGGTGCTCCGTTGTTTTCTACATTAGTCATCATTGCATTGAGCTCAGCTGGTGCACTACTTTCTTCCATCGTTGCGAAATTCCGGAGCTGCATTATAATATTCAGTGGATCTATATCGATAGGGCAGGCTTGTACACAGGCATTACAACTGGTGCAAGCCCAGAGTTCTTCTTTAGAAATAAAATCTCCTAGAAGGCTTTTACCATCGTCCTTGAATTCACCGTTAGCGAGAATATTTTTACCAATCTCGTCAATACGATCTCGCGTATCCATCATAATTTTTCGAGGACTAAGCAGCTTGCCAGTCATATTTGCCGGACATTCACTGGTGCAACGTCCACATTCTGTGCAGGTATAGGCATTTAACAAGTTAACCCAACTCAGATCGTTTGCATCCTTTGCTCCGAAACGTTCCACGGGTACTTGATCTTCTGGTGAAGATGCTGCGAATGGATCGGCGTTGGGGTCCATCATCATGGCAACTTCCTTCGTAACGGCGGCATTATTAGCAAACTTACCTTTGGCTTCAAGGTTGGTGAAGTATGTATTAGGGAATGCCAGGATAATGTGAAAGTGTTTAGAGAAGGGTAGGTAGTTTAGAAAAGAAAGTATTCCTAAAATATGAACCCACCAGAAGACTCTTTCTGTAATGTGTAGGCTAGATTCACTTAAACTGCTCCACATTGGTGATATCATAGAACTTATTAAAAAACTGTGCTGCGCACCGTCCATATTTGCTTCTACGGCATTCATATTGAGAAGCGCAGTCATTAAAATCACTTCTACATAAAGAATGGTATTGGCATCTTTGAATGGCCATCCTTGCATTTCAGGTTTATGGAACCTATCAATCTTTTTAACATTGCGTCTCCACCAAAAAACAACTACTGTGATGATGGTTAGGACCGCTAGAATTTCGAAAAACGATATAACTCCTTCATACGCACTGCCTAGAAATTCAGCGAAGAATCGGTGGGTTCCAAACAAACCATCAATAACAATCTCAAGAACTTCTATATTAATGATTAAGAAACTGACATAAACGATAAAATGAAGGATTCCAGCAACAGGACGAGCTTGCATTTTACTTTGGCCAAAAGCGACTCTCAGCATGTTATTAAGCCTATCTTTCTTACGGTCAGTCCGTTCTAAGTCACGACCTAGATTAATATTCTTACGAATTTGCCCAACGTTATTGGCAAAAAACCAAACGGCGATTACAAGAGCTATCAGGAATAGGAAATTCGAGATGTAATTCATTTATTTATTGATTTTGTGCATCATCCATCTCTCTTTCGATCGCCTGAATTTCAGCTTCTGTATACCTGGTTCTACTCCCAAATACGCTTACATGTAGGTATTTATTGGGATTATATTTCACATCTAGCAACAGCCTATTGAGGTTCTCTGTGGCTTGAATTAAATTATTATAAACTTCCTTGTCTGAAATAAGCTTGGCTGCTGAGCCATCACCTGTCTGTAACTCCGCCAACAATCCGTTAAATCTGGAGGTAATACTTTCTAAGTTATTAATCGTCTCTGAGAGCTTTGCACCGGCGAGCGAATCTGAAATAGCTTCGATGTTCGAGATTGTAGCACTGATGTTATCTCCATTAGCCGCTAAATCAACACTGATTGATCTAAAGTTTTCACTAATAACATCGAAATTTTCTTTGTTATCTGAGAGGTATGAACTCATTTCCGCTGCGCTTTCTTCTACACTTTTGAATGTATTATTGATACTTTCAAAAGTTGATTTAAAGTTTTCGGAGGTACGTTCGTCTAAGAATCCTGATGCGAGACCAATCACCGTATCCAAAGTACCTAGTAATTGTTCAGTTCTAGCTTTGATTGGTGCCAGTTGCATATTAACTTCTTCCGTTAAGTCTCTCTCTGTTGCTCCATTTAATGTATCTCCTGATAACGATAGAGATTCTCCTGCCTTTGTGTGCAGTGATATACTTTTTTCCCCCATAATACTGGAGGAATATATCTTAGCGACTGTTCCTTTGGTGATAGGGAAATCGTGAGAAATATGAAGACCCACTATTAGACGGCCACTTCCATCAGGGATGAAATCAATGGAACTTACCTGGCCAATCTGAAATCCATTAACAGTAACAGGTCTAGTGGTGATGAGACCTTCAGTATTCTCATAAATCACATAGTATTTTCTTTGGGCTGAAAAAACATCTTCACCCTTGAGGTAACTAATACCCCAATACAATAAAAAAATCCCAAGTACTAGGGAGAGACCTATTTTAAATTCTGTTTTCAAAGTGTCATGGTTTAATAGCTAATTTACACTAAGGTGCGCGCTTTATCGCCTCCTTTAAATCAATTTTATGGCCATCATCGAATGCAACGATATAGGCATCCGGATAATATGTTGTGGCACTATCTTTCAATGTTTCTGCTTGCGTAAAGGTAGCAACTGTACCGAAGTAATACTTAAACAACCCATATTGCTCCATTTTAAATACTTGGTTGAGTCCCATGAAATTTTGTGGCTGACAGGGAAGGTCGTTCCTAGAAACAGCAATCTGAACACTAAAGTGCAGTCCGCTTTGGGCAACGACCTCCGGCTTGACCGTCTCTT
>CAJJCK010000073.1 GCA_905182675.1 uncultured Cryomorphaceae bacterium
GCTCTGTGTGAAAGGTGGTAGACTCTCCCGTTAAATTTAACTTAGATCGGTAGTTAAAACTGTTTGGATTACCATCCACATTAGAGTATTCACCTGCAGAATCTGCATGCCATAATTCCATCTGAAACTCATCTGGCAAACTCATTAGATCGAGTGTATCGCAATCATACGTGAGGTAAAAGGTAAGTTCTAAAGCTCTATTTGAATCTAGAACACCTGGCATAAGTGTATCATTAGATATGATCGTAGTACCACTGACAAAATAGGGTCCTAACTGGTCAGGTGTAGTAATACAGTTAACCTGCGCATTAAGAAAAGAAGTCGATACACTTAGGGCAAGAGCCAGTAATAATCTCATTAGCTTATAATTTTAGGATGAAGTAGTGGATTAGACTCTATTTCCATTAATAGCTCTCTACTAATGGTGACTTTTCTGTCTTTAACTGGAAGTTTTATATCCAACTTTTCCTCAACATCAACAATATGAAGTTTCACTCGCTTGTTCCCTGGATACATTTCGAGGAGCTCATGAATTCGATCTACAATGGTTGTATCTAGCGTAGCTAAGTCAAGCTTAATCTCTAGTGATTTACTTTGTTCCTGAAGAACATCTGTCAGAAGTTTGACGTCAGCAACATCCACACTTAATCGTTCTATAAAGCCTTCGCCCTGTCGTTGATTAAACTTGCGTCCTCTCGCTTTTACAAATAGCAACTGTTCGTTTTCAAAGAAATGACGGAATTTCAAATAGTCTTCACCAAAGAGCTTAAATTCAAAGTCTCCCCTAAAGTCTTCGAGCTTAAAAATTCCCCAACCTTTACCCATTTTAGAGATCCTGTGTTGGGCATCTGTAACAATTCCCGCCACGGTTACATCTCTACCTAGAATGCTTTCTACGTGGTTAAGTCGCCCCAACTCTGCCGAACAAAAATATTGTATCTCCGTTCTGTAGTCGTCTAGCGGATGAGAGCTTAGATAGATTCCATTGATTTCCTTCTCCTTCTTTAATGCAATGATCGAGGGCCATTCCAAAGCATCGGGCATTTTGGGTGGCGGTAAAGCCTCTCCCGAATCTTCCCCAAACAGTGAAGCTTGAGCACTTTCTGCATCGGACTTTTTATTCTGAATATACTTTATTGCTTTCTCCACAAAACTCCTTCCTCCTTCTTCTTCGGAAAAATACATCGCTCGGTGTGTATTAGGAAAGTCATCCATGGCTCCACCTAGAATTAAACATTCAATGGTCTTTCTATTGGCTTGACGAAGATCAATACGATCTAATAAATCAAAGAAGTTGGAAAATTTCCCTTTTTCTCTCTGCGAAATAATTTCACGTACAGCATTTTCGCCTACACCTTTCATTCCACCCATTCCAAAGCGAATAGCACCATCATTATTAACACTAAATCGAAGTAAACTTTCGTTTACGGAAGGCCCTAGTACAGGTACGCCACCGCGGCGACACTCTTCCATGAAGAATGTAACAGCCTTAATGTCAGACATATTGTTAGACAGAACAGAAGCCATGAACTCAGCGGGGTAATGCGCTTTTAGATAAGCAGTCTGATAGGCTACCCAAGCATAACACGTGGAGTGCGATTTGTTAAATGCATAAGAGGCAAAAGCTTCCCAATCTTTCCAGACCTTCTCCAGTGTATCTCTATGGTGACCACGCTCCTCCCCGCCGTCTAAGAACATCGGTTTAAGCTCATCTATAATATCCTTGTTCTTCTTACCCATTCCCTTTCTTAGCATATCAGCCTGGCCCTTGGAAAAGCCTGCCAACTCTTGGGAAAGTAACATTACTTGCTCTTGATAAACAGTAATTCCATAGGTTTCCTTTAGTTTACCCTCCATGACATCCAGATCGTATACAATCTCTTTTCGTCCATGTTTACGGTCAATAAACTCCGGTATATACTCTAATGGTCCTGGTCTATACAAAGCATTCATGGCAATAAGATCTGCAAACTCAGTGGGCTTGAGCTCTTTCAGATACTTCTGCATTCCTGCACTTTCATACTGAAAGATCCCCACAGTTTCTCCACGCTGGAAAAGCTCGTAGGTTTTAACATCATCTAAAGGGAAGCTATCAGGGTCAAGGACAACGCCATGGCGCTGCTTTACCAACCTACAGGCTTCTTTGATAATGGTTAGCGTCCTCAGACCTAAGAAGTCCATCTTAAGAAGACCGGCATCTTCCACCACGGAGTTATCAAACTGAGTACACCACATTTCACTATCCTTTGCACGTGCAACAGGTACTAATTCTCGTATATCTGATGGGGTGATGATTACACCACAGGCATGAATACCCGTGTTTCTAAGCGAGCCTTCTAAAACACGGGCTTGATTGATCGTTGTTGCCTCCAGACTATCACCCGCAGCTAGGGCTTTGAGCTGAATAGCCAAACCTGCTTCCTCTGACCCAAACTTGCTGCGGAGGGTCTTATCATCCATGTCCCAAAGTTTTTTGAGTTTAGTCATGTCTGGTATAAGCTTGGCAATACGATCGGTATCAGGTAGCGGCAATTCTAATACCCTGCCTGCATCACGAATAGAGCTCTTAGCTGCCATGCTGCCATAAGTGATGATTTGAGCAACCTGGGAAGAACCATATTTATCAATCACATATTGAATAACACTGTCTCGACCTTCATCATCAAAATCAATATCAATATCAGGAAGTGATACACGTTCTGGATTCAAAAAACGTTCAAAAAGTAAATCATACTTTATAGGATCAACGTTTGTGATTCTAGTACAATAGGCGACTGCTGATCCTGCCGCTGATCCACGACCAGGGCCCACACTAACTCCCATTTTACGAGCTGCATCACAGAAATCTTGCACAATCAAGAAATACCCCGGATACCCTGTTTTAGCAATAGTCTCTAACTCAAAATCTAAACGTTCTTCTATCTCCGGTGTGAGAACACCGTAACGTTGAACGGCTCCCTCATAGGTTAAATGACGTAAGTAGGCATTTTCACCGCGCTTGCCTCCGTCACTTTTATCTTCTGCCACTTGAAACTCATCTGGAATATCAAACTCAGGAAGGAGCACGTCTCTTTCTAATGGATATATCTCGATTTTATCCAATACTTCCTTGGTATTGTTGAGAGTCTCAGGAAGATCG
>CAJJCK010000074.1 GCA_905182675.1 uncultured Cryomorphaceae bacterium
GTCACGGAATGCAACATAAAATAGAAGAGGTCTTTGATGAAATTCAAAGGAGTAACATGAGTAAACTAGGAGAGGATGGGAAGCCAATTTATCGAGATGATCGCAAGGTCTTAAAAGGTCCAAACTATTTCAAACCTAATATCAAAGGAATTCTGAAGGAGTGACCTTTGGGCGAGTTTCGTCTAGTGTAGCTCTTAAATTAAAATTTGGTTTGCAGTTTGGTAAGACTTTCTGCTCATTCGAGGCTTTCTCCCACGGTGTATAGCTCGCATCGATAGACTGAGAGGCCTTCACAGACTTTGCCTCTCCATCTTCAAAGGTGATCTCAATCAAGGAGCATGCGGTGTTGTTAATCCCCTGAAGAAGCTCTCCTTGACCAAAGCTGTGCATTAAGTTTTGAGCATTACCTCGTAGAAGTAGATTATGTAGTTTGTTATCCTGGAAGTATCCCTCAAGCATTTTACCTACAGCTTGGTCATAAATAGAACTATCGATGGTCTGCGAAATGATGGAAACGTTATTTGCGAGGTAGAGACTATCTAATTTTTTATCCTTCAACTTTAAGATTGCTGAATCAGCTGAGAATTGACTTTGTTCACTCCACAGTTGTGGTTTTGGAAATAACAGAAGTTGTTCGCTTAGCTCATAATATCTAAAAAAGCGACTCCTACCTTGAAAGGCCGTACTAAAAAAAGAGGTGTTGTGTAGAAGATCGACTGTTCTCGCGTCTGAAGAATCTTGCCTAATACTCAATGTGTCGCCAGTTGCATAGAGCGTGTCGCCTTCGTCCATGCTTTGTCTGTAGAAAACCGGAGAGAAGGCATTAACATAGTTAGGAACCTTGATATAATAGATGTACTGAGATTCTAGTACAAATCCTTCTACACTATCTGATACTAAGGCATCCGAAAATAATTCGCCGCGCTCTTCCTTGAGGTTGTAACTGATAGAATCGGCAGAAATATAAGAACCTGGAGAAGAAATGGAAGCTCCAGAGCCAAGGTTTAATTGACTATGCTCCGCATCGTATGACCCCAACATACAGCGGGTAGTACTACTGTCCCTTGTTAGGATACTAGGCCCTGCAAAGTTATACCTATTATCACTAGGAAAGTAGATTAACGTATCCGTATACAGGGTGTAATCTGGGTCAACAGCCTCTACATCTCCCTGCAGTCTAATCACCTCTGATTTAGTATTATAGAATCCCTTGTTTGATGTTAATTCAAGGTCCTTTCTGTACAAAGTACTTCGCGTTTTGTAACGCGCTGTGGAGGTCGTTCGGTTATACGTTAATACAGTGGTAGAGAGGGTAGAGTTTGGAGTAGTTAATTGTACGTTATCTCTAATAATGAATGTTCTATCCGTACCACTATAATCGAGTTTTTCTCCAGTAACTACTGTGGTGTCAGATTGGACTATTTTGACTTTACCAAAAGCTTCGAACGTGTTGTCTGGCTGGATTAAAATGGCAGAATCGCAGGTCATGATAGCTACATCTTGTTGCAGACCTACATTACCTCTTAAAAAGTATTTTCGAGATCCGTCCTTCTGCTTGATGATATCTGTAATATCAGAACTGAGTATATTGATTTTGGTTTGCCCCCCTAAGTGATTAAGGGAGCATAGAAGGGCCACACTAATTGGTATGGCCCACTTCATTAATTTCTCAATATAGTTTGAGCTCTATCAGGACCTACACTGACTAGTGTAATAGGCACTCCAACTTCCTTCTCTATAAATGCGATGTAAGCCTTGAAACTGTCCGGAAACTGGTCTTCATTCGTCATTTGTGTAAGATCTTCTGTCCATCCCAACATTTCGGTGAATATTGGATCTATCAAGTCATCTTGAAGTTTATAAGGTAAATGTTCAATGACCTCACCCTTGTAGCGGTATGCAGTACAAACCTGAATATTCCCAACGCCACTTAGAACGTCAGATTTCATCATCATTAATTCTGTTACGCCATTGATGTCTATCGCATACTTCAACGCAGGTAAGTCCAACCATCCACAACGACGGGGTCGTCCTGTAGTAGCACCAAATTCATGGCCCTGCGCCTGAATCAATTCACCTGTGGAATTAAATAATTCTGTTGGAAATGGCCCTGAACCAACTCTAGTGATATACGCCTTGAAGATTCCATAGACGTTTTTGATTCTATTTGGAGCAACCCCCAGTCCTGTACACGCTCCAGCACAAGTTGTATTAGAAGAAGTAACGAATGGATAAGTACCAAAGTCGATATCCAACAATGTACCCTGTGCACCTTCTGCTAATATTGTCCTGCCTTCACGTATCGCATTATGAACAAAAGGTTCACTATCAATAATATCAAGAGTTCTTAGGTAATCAATGGCAGCAAACCATGCCTTCTCCAATTCTTCTATGTTGTATTCGAAATCAGGATAACCCTTTAAGAGTTGCATGTGCTTAGTTACGAGCGTATTGTAAAGCTCTGGGAAATTTTCTAGTTGAATATCTCCAACCCGTAAACCATTCCTTCCTGTTTTGTCCATATAAGTTGGACCGATACCTTTCAGCGTAGATCCAATCTTCTTTTTCCCTTTAGCTGCTTCACTGGCGGCGTCTAACAACCTGTGAGAAGGAAGAATAAGATGGGCCTTTCTTGAAATTTTCAATCGGGACAACACCTCGGGCTCTTGTTCAATGAGCTTATCTAGCTCGCCTTTGAAGATCACAGGGTCAATTACGACACCATTACCAACAACGTTCGTAACACCTTTATGAAACACCCCTGATGGTATGGTATGAAGTACATGTTTTTTGCCTTCAAACTCTAAGGTATGCCCAGCATTTGGACCACCCTGGAACCTGGCAATGATATCGTACTTACGAGTGAGTACATCAACTATTTTACCTTTTCCTTCATCGCCCCATTGGAGGCCTAGTAGAACATCTACTGCCATGTTTTCAAGTTGTTTTTAAGACTTCTTCTTTGTTGCATAGAAATACAAACTGTGACTTTCTACATTCACATCAAAGACCTCTTCAATTGTTTTTTTTATGTTTTGTATTCTGGGATCACAAAACTCAAATACTTCACCAGTATCTAGGATTACATGATCATGCTGCTTATTGAAATATGATTTTTCGTAAAAACTTTGATTTTGACCAAACTGATGTTTCCTGATTAAACCACAGATAAGTAATAATTCTATAGTATTGTAAAGGGTAGCACGGGAAACGCGGTAGTTTTTCTCTTTCATTTTGAGGTACAAGGTCTCTACGTCGAAGTGATCTTCGCTATCGTAGACTTCTTTGAGTATAGCAAACCGTTCTGGAGTTTTACGTTGGTTGTTAACCTCCAGATATTTACTAAAAACCTCTTTGACTTGTTCTTGTGCCTCTAATGTGCTCATGTTGGAAGTAAAGCGCTAAAATACATGGTTCAATTGAATTTACCGACACGATTAACACGACTAATACCAGCTATATTCTTGATATTGTTAATAGTGTCTGTTAATCCCACTTTATCAGCGACTTCAATCGTTAGTTGACCTGTGAATAACCCGTCATCTACAGCAAAACTTATAGCTCTTATATTTATATTAAGCTCCGAGGAGACGACTTTCGTGACATCATTGACCATACCTAATCTATCCATTCCTTCAATCTCCAAATTCACCGTACTCGTGGAGCTCTTGCGGTCGACCCACTTGGCTTTAATGACTCTGTTTGCAAATCTTCCTTGGAGCATTATAGCATTAGGACAGTCGTGACGATGTACTTTGAGGCCTTCAGCAGTTGTGATAAAGCCGAAAACTCGTTCTCCAGGAAGAGGAGAGCAGCATTTCCCAGAAGTGTAGTCTAGGTCTTGTTCATCATTTCCGAAAACCAACTCTACGTTGGCATTTTCAATGGTAGGTTGTTTGGTAATTAACTTAGTCTTAGCGTAAGAGCTTTTTACAATTCTCGATCTGAAATAATTGACCAATCCTGATGTTTCTCTTGCGTACTCTCGCAACTTCTTGTTATCAATAACTCCGAGACCAACTTTATAATATAATTCATCAGGGTTTTTAAGGCCAAAATAGTTGACTAGTTTTTGAACATTACTAGAGGTTGATTTTAGCTTTAACACCTTTAGTTTGCGCTCTAAAACATTAAACCCTTGGCCCGATATAAGTTGCTTTTCTTGTTTAAGACTACGTTTTATTCTTTGTTTAGCTTTACCCGTTTTAACAAATCTTAACCAATCTTCCTTAGGTTCTTGCTTGAGAGATGTGAGTATCTCTACCTGGTCACCAGACTTTATCGGTGAACTCATAGGGACAAGTTTTCCATTAACTTTAGTTCCTAAACAATGTGCACCTACCTCGGAATGAATATCAAAGGCGAAGTCTAGAGCAGTAGCTCCCTTTGGTAAGGATATCATTTGACCCTTTGGTGTGAAAACGAAAATTTCGCTCGCAAATAAAGTCATTTTAAAATTTTCAATAAAATCCTCGCTGTCATTGTCGGGATCTTCCAAAAATTCCTTGATACGCTGAAGCCATATATCCAAGGTGTTCGACCCTGAGCTATCTTCCTTGTACTTCCAATGAGCAGCAAAACCATTTTCGGCAATGTCATCCATACGTTTGGTACGGATTTGAACTTCTACCCAACGACCCTCAGGACCCATGACGGTGGTGTGTAAACTTTCATACCCATTACTCTTAGGAGAGGATATCCAATCTCTAAGACGAACTGGATTGGGGTTAAAATGCTCTGTAACTATGGAATATGCCTTCCAACAATCACTTTTTTCGGAGCCGGCATCAGAATCAATAATAATCCGGACAGCGTATTTATCATAAACCTCGTCAAAGTTGACTTTCTGGTTCATCATTTTACGCCTGATGGAATAAATACTCTTGGTTCTTTTCTTTATGTCGAAAGTCAAACCGGTCACATCAAGTCCAGAATTAATAACCGATACAAATTTGTTTAGATAACCAAAGTCATCTTTGTCCAAAAGATCCATATCAGACTTGATAAGGTTATATACTTCTGGTTCAGTGTATTTTAAGGAGGTGTCTTCTAGCTCAGTCTTAATTCTGTAAAGCCCCAGTCTATGAGCGAGTGGGGCATATATAAATAGAGTTTCAGATGCTTTTTTCAATTGCTTGTGAGGGGGCATACCATCCATGGTACGCATATTATGCATTCTATCTGCAAGTTTTATGAGAATCACGCGGACATCATCGGAAATGGTAAGTAACATTTTCCTGTAATTATCAAGTTGCATGTTACTCTCCATGTTTACAACACCTGATATCTTCGTAAGTCCATCAATGAGTTTTGCAATGTTCGGATTAAACATGCTTTCGATGTCCTCAAGGGTATAATCGGAATCTTCTACTACATCGTGCATTAATGCTGTAGCAATAGAAGTAGGCCCTAAACCAATTTCTGTCGCGACAATTTGAGCCACCTCAATAGGATGGGTGACATAAGGTTCACCTGTTTTTCTTTTAACACCCTTATGAGCGTCGTTTGCCAACTGAAAGGCACGCTGAATAAGTTTCTTATCGGCACTATCTGTTTTAAACTCAATACTGCTCAGCAGATCATTAAAGGCATTATCTACGAGCTCTATGTCTATTAACTCTTGGTCCTTCATGTGCTTTTAGTCAATTAGAAATATAGCAGGTCTCTTGTGAATATCAGGTAATTGCCCAGCCCACTGTGCTATAGTCTTGGTAACAATGTACTCACTTTCTAGGGTAATGTCACAAGCAATGCAAAGCTTAGTTTCTGGATGAAGCACTTTAGTCAATTCATCCAATAATTTGCCATTTCTATATGGTGTCTCCATGAATATTTGTGTGATGCCATCGGAAATCTCTTTTTGCATGATTTGAAATGCCCGTTTTCTATAGTTTTGATCAAAGGGTAGGTATCCTCTAAAAGTAAAGGCTTGACCGTTAAACCCACTTGCCATAAGGGCCAGAAGAATGGAGGACGGACCCACACAAGGTTTAACAGGAACTCCTTTTCTATGAGCCATGCCAACCAATTCTGCACCTGGATCTGCTACACATGGAACTCCCGCTTCAGATATTATACCTGCATTTTTACCCTTGAGTAACGGTGCTAGGAAGAGAGGTAAATCGAGAGGGTCAGTTTGTTTGTCTAAAATCTCCATGACGATTACCCTTTGGTTCTTTTCAGGTAAGATGGATTTAATAAACGCTCGCGCAGTTTTATCATTTTCTACAATGAAATAATCCAGTGAATTAACGAGTTCAACAACATCTCTAGGAAGAACCATGTCAAATTCTGACGGTCCTAGCGTATTTGGTATAAGATAAAGGGTTCCTTTCATGAGTTACTTTCTAAAAAACAATGTATTGCGTGGTTTAGCATTTGGTAAACCTGTTCAAATCCTTGTTGACCTCCGGTATAAGGGTCTGGGACTTGACGGTTTTCACCTGGATATGACTCGTTCATAAGGAGACGTATTTTGTCAGCTGACGCTTTATTTGGCGCCATTCCAGTGAGGTTTGAGAAGTTTGACGAGTCCATAGCAAAAATGATATCATACTTCTCGAAGTCGTCCAGTACAAACTTACGTGAACGCTGCTCTTCAATAGGTATATTATGATTTTTCGCTGTTAAAATGGATCTGGTATCAGGTCTTTCACCTTCATGCCATCCTGATGTACCTGCGCTATCGATTAACCAGTCTTTTGGCGCCGAATTCAAAAGAATTCCGTGGGCTAGCGGCGAGCGACATATATTCCCAAGACAAACCATGAGTACCTTCATAAAACAAAAAAAGTCAGTACCCGAAGATACTGACTCTAATGTAGCATTCGCAATAAGATTTTACGCTAATGTCAAGCGTTTTTGAAGGTCTTCAACATACGTTTTAAATCGTTTATCGGTTTCCTTTAGGTTGTTCACAGTTCTACAAGCGTGCAGTACAGTAGCGTGGTCTTTATTTCCACATTGCTGGCCTATAGAAGCTAAACTGTTCTTAGTTAATTGCTTTGAGAAATACATACTCAATTGTCGAGCCTGTACAATTTCTCTTTTTCTAGTTTTACTTTTAAGTAATTCAAGAGGCATGTCAAAATAATCACAAACTACCTTTTGGATGAAGTCAATTGAAATTTCACGAGTCGTACTCTTAACAAATTTATCCACCATAGAACGTACAAGCTCCATGGTGATTTGCTTTCTATTCATTGAACTTTGAGCGAGTATACTGATCAACGCACCTTCAAGTTCTCTAATATTAGAATTGATAGAGTAGGCAATATATTCAACAATATCTTGCTCTATATCAATACCATCGTTGTACAGTTTCTTCGATAAAATCGCAACACGCGTTTCAAGACCAGGTTTTTGTAAATCAGCACTAAGTCCCCATTTGAACCTGCTCAACAAACGTTGCTCCATTCCCTGAAGCTCCACAGGAGCTCTATCAGAAGTTAAAATAATTTGATTTCCATTTTGATGTAAATGGTTGAATATTTCAAAGAATACATCCTGGGTCTTTTCTTTACCCGCAAAGCTTTGCACGTCATCAATGATTAAAACATCAATCATTTGATAAAAGTGTACAAAATCATTTTTTGTGTTATTCCTGATGCTATCTATAAACTGTTGCGTGAATTTCTCAGCGCTAACGTAAAGCACTGTTTTCTCAGGATAGTTATCCTTAATCTCAACACCTATAGAATGTGCAAGGTGTGTTTTTCCTAAACCAACACCACCATAAAGCATTAGAGGATTAAATGATGTGCCTCCTGGATTTTTACTTACTGCGTAACCTGCAGATCTAGCAAGACGATTGCAATCACCTTCAATAAAATTCTCAAAGGTGTAGTTCGGGTTGAGCTGTGAATTAATATTAAGCTTTTGAAGCCCAGGTATTACAAAAGGATTCTTGATACCCTTATCATTTCCGATTTTCATCGGCATATTAATGCTTTGTGCTGGATGCTTTTTACGACCAGAACTTGGTAATTTCATTGTAGGAGGATTCGCATTATCATACGAATTCTCAAGAACGATACTGTATACCAATTTAGCACCTTGACCTAAAGGCTTAGTTATTGCTGACTTTAACAACTGTATATAATTTTCTTCTAGGTACTCGTAAAAAAACTTAGAAGGTACTTGTACTGTGAGAACAGCTCCTTGAATTTTAAGTGCTCTTATAGGATCAAACCACGTGTTAAAACATTGACTGTCTACATTATCCTTGATAAATTCCAAAGCTTCGTTCCAAACTTTTCCTACGCTGTTGTCCATGGTCTAAAATGGTGCTATCCCCCAGTTGTTCAGGCGAGGGGAAGTATATATTAAGTAATCTAAATTCTGGGTGTGCAAATCATGGGATTTAACGTCCTTCTGACTGCATAACAAATGTGTTAATAAAATATCTCTAAAAAAAATTTATTTAGGTGTTTGTTAATAAAATATTTTAGTAAAGGAATATGTAAGTGCCTGATAATCAGTATACATGTAAAAACACTAAATTTAATTAGTATTAATTACTCTCAATTAGCAAAAGTGTTGAAAAAACGATTAGTCAGTATCTATTCTCTGCTCAAGTATACGCATTTGAAAACGTAAATTGCCCAATATGACGGACTTTATAATTTCTAATATTTCTAAAATTAGACCTCGATATTCTGAAACAGATCAAATGGGCGTGGTGTATTACGGAAACTATGCCACCTATTTTGAAATTGGAAGGGTAGAATTACTGAGAAGCTTAGAAATGTCCTATGCCGATATGGAGAAGACAGGCACTATGCTTCCGGTAGTTCATATGACGATAGACTTTAAAAAAGGTGCGACCTATGACCAAGAAGTTTACCTAGAAACGTCAATCACAGAGCTTCCTACGAGAAAGATATCATTTTACCACACGCTACGTGACAAAGAAGGAAAGACGCTAGTTACAGGGAACGTCGTACTTGTGTTTGTGGATACCCAAACCTTCAAACCTAAATATTGCCCAGAGCAGTTAAGGACATTACTTCTTAAAGCATCTTCAAAACAGTAATTTTCCCATCACTATCAGTCGCTCTTAATATTGCCGGTACCGTTGTAGAGAGTTTTTGGTCTGCTACATTTGAATAGATCTCTAGTATCTGACCAGACATAGAATACACAACAATTTCATAATATGCTCCAAGAGTGCTACTTCTAAATGTATAACGACCGTTGTTATATGTCAAATTCGGCAGGTCCGTTTGTATGTGCTCTTGCGTATCGCTAGGTTGTAATATGTTTTTAGGTGGACCAAAAGCCGCTACAATTGCTCCATAGTTTTGCCCACCAGTAATTAATGAATCTGCAGAAATAAAACCATTCGCAATGCTCCTAAACGTTTCAAACGGCATAAGTTGATATAAGGCTTCTAAGACTACTTTGTCTGCAATAGAGTCCACTACGCCATTTGCGTCTGAGAACTCCAACATGGCGCTTGACATGAGGTCTGTATGCTGATAAATACTCCCAAAAACAATACTGTTGTAATTTTTAATTCCATCATAGGAGACACTTCTGCCGTCCCAAAAAGTATTATTTCCGTCCCAATCAAATACCCGTGAACTATAAATACCTCTAATTCGTCCATAACGTTCTGCCAGATAATCGCCTAAGGCTTCATCAAAACTACTTCGTTGTGTCCCTGAATTTGAGTTTGGTGCAGCAGCGTGGCTTATGGCATGACCCAGCTAATGAATAATAACATCAGCATCTTCCGCATCATCTACGCCACCTTCGCCGAAAAATAATCTAGGTGGATTAAACCCATAGTTGAACAAACTATTGTCTTGTCCATTGAGGGCATGGGGATCTACATGTATAGCATAATTAAGTAAGTTCAAATAGCCCAAGGAATGGAGGTATTCATTTTGCTTAGTAACATGATATACGACCATGACTTGTTCAAATTCCGTGTCCGCTCTACTTGCTTTCCAAGTGCCTGGATCTCTGCTTATAGGGTAATAGGGTGGGTCAAAGTCAATCACTTCTATGTAGTCATTTCTTAAATAAACAGTGTCATTCAACACTTCAACTGAAATATCATCTAGAATAGAGAGGCTATCTAACACTGAACCATTGCCATCATTTAAATCGGTGTAAATACTACCGTAGCTCAAGTTGTTGGGAGTCAAAGGATCTGGGTTGAATACACGAACAGTAATCGTTGTATCTGTTGCATGGCTTGTAAGATCTCTTTCCTCTAAGAGTACACCAGAAATACTAGTAATGGCCACATTGTGAATAGATCCTGCTATTAACGTATCCACATTTACGTTGAACCATTGGTCGCTAAAAAAATACAAATAAGGTCCTTCCGGGTTCTCTGGAAGGGCCTCCAACTGATAACTACTCAACGAGCCCTTCGTACGTAAACGGCTTCCATCAAGACTAGATATAACGAGATGCTGGTGGTCTAGTAAGGGAATTGTTTTATATACATAAGTTGATCTTACATACTTTGCAAACGGAGATGTTGTGTTAAAAAAAGACCTGGTCTCTAGGCCAGATATGTTTTGCCCAAAAAGACTAATACTTAATAACAGTAAGGCGGAGGAGATGATTTTTTTCAAATTGATCTAATGTTTGTTCTAATTTACTTCGATTAACCCGAATTACATATTTTAATTTGGATTCTTGCTCTCTCTTAATGATCTCTAAATTGAGTTCTCTCACACGCCTTTCTACAAATGAAATTTGCTCATAATTAAATTCCACCTCAAATTCTCTCGTTATTTGAGACTCCATTATGGTGCTTAATTCACAAGCCTCTTTCGCGCTTCCTCCATAAGCATGAATGAGTCCAGGAATACCCAGTTTCGTTCCGCCGAAATATCTAGCAACAACACATGCCACATCTACTAAGTCATTACTTTGAAGTGCTCTTAAAATGGGTGTGCCAGCAGAATTTCCTGGCTCTCCATCGTCGTTCGATCGCTCAATTATTGACTCAGGATTCATCCTAAAGGCCCAACAATAGTGACGAGCGTTAGGCTCGTTAAGTTTCACCAGGTCTAACTGGTCTTTAAAACTTTTCTCGTTCTTACATGGAAATAAATAGGCAATGAATTTACTGCCTCTGTCTTTAATCTGACCTACGCTAGGCTCTTCGATTGATAAATAACAATCAATACTTGTGCTCATAGACGTCACTATCTAAAAGGGTTCTTTCGTCAAACTGATCGTAAAAAGGGGCGGGGATGCCATTTTCAATAGACATCGAACCCGTATACCTGATTACCTCATCATCTAGGTTTTCGCGAATAAAAGACTGTAATAAACGAGCTCCACCTTCCACTAAAACATGACCTATGTCGTATTCTAGAAGCTTAGGCAACCAAAACGTTATATCATTTGAATCAGCGATAATGGTTGTAAAACCTGTGTAGGCTTCTTTTGCAATTAATATAGGAGCTACCTCAAGAGACCTCAACCAAGAGTTTGAAGGTTTATAGGTATCGCCCACAACTATAATAGGGATGGGAGAAGTTCCATGCCATAACCTTACAGTAAGGCTTGGAGCATCTAATACAGCTGTTTTTGCGCTAATGACAATACCGCTAACACTTGAGCGCAACCGGTGCGTTAATAACGATGAAATCTTTCCTGAAATTTTCAGGGCCTGCTCATCGGAATCCACGGAACGGACCCTATCAATAAAACCATCTTTCGTTTGCGCCCATTTTAACGTTACCATAGGACGGAAATGGGTCTTGTTGATGATGAAGGCTTTATTGAACTGTTGAAAGGGAGTGGGGTCCTTTGCGAAATCTACTTGAATACCATGGCTTCTTAGGTGTTGAATACCTTTTCCGTTAACCTCATGATAAGAGTCTTGCATACCAATAACAACTCTGGATATTTTGTGTTTCGAGATTAGCTCGCAGCACGGAGGCGTCTTCCCATGGTGTGCACAAGGCTCTAAACTACAATACAGAGTAGATGAAGGGAGTAAAGTCTGGTCCTTCACGCTGCGAATTGCCTCAACTTCTGCATGAGGTCCCCCAGCCATCTGGTGGTAACCTTCCCCTATAATTCTGCCGTGATGTACAATCACAGCACCTACCATCGGGTTCGGGTATGTTTTTCCTCGAGCTTGGTTTGCTAATTGTAAGCAACGTGTGAGAAACTTGGCGTCTGACATGTTACAAAGGTATAAGCCTATGGCGTAAATTCACCTACTCATGAACACTTTGAACAAATACCGACAAAGAGCACTTTTAATCCTAGAACCAATTCATGGTCCTAGGGAGTCTAAAGCTATCATTGAGCTTTGGTTTGAAAGACGGTTACAAATGTCAAAATTAGCCCAAGTGCTAGCGGCTGAGAATCTCATGGTGTTCGAAAGTTTTGAGCAGGACTTATCACTTCTAAGCGAAGACGTACCCATACAATATATCCTGAAAGAATCTTTTTTTATCGATTTTTGGTTGGAGGTTAATCCGTTTACACTTGTACCAAGACCGGAAACAGAAGAGCTTGTCAGAGAACTTGCTTTGTGGTTGCCAAATCATCCATTGACAGTACTTGATATAGGCACGGGCAGTGGATGCATAGCTTTAGGTCTCAAGCACTTGCGTAATGACTTAATTTGCACAGGAGTAGACCTTCAAAAGGGGGCGGTTCAAACTGCCCAGCGCAACGCAAAACATCTAGAATTAGAGGTGGACTTTAAAGTTCTCGACATATTATCGTCATCATTTAACAACGTAGATGTAGTCGTGAGCAATCCGCCGTATATACCTCAGTTGGAAAGTAAAGTGATGAAGAACCATGTTGTGTTTAGCGAGCCGAGTGTGGCATTGTTTGTGCCAGACAATGATCCCTTGATATTTTACAGACGGCTTATAGAATTAGGTATCAATCAAGAGCCTTTACCAGCAAAGTATTTTGCCTTTGAAATACACGAAGATTTCGGTATGGAAATGTTAGAATTATGTCGTGAATACTCGTTAAAAGACATTATCTTAAAGCAAGACTTTCAAGGAAAGAATAGAATAATATTTGCCAAAGTATGACAGATAAAGAACGACTACTGAAATTACGTATTGACTTACACCAGCACAACGTCAACTACTACATAAATGACAAGCCAACCTTATCTGATATTACTTTTGACGAGTTATTAAAGGAGCTGGAAGGATTAGAACTAAAGTATCCGGAATGGTCTGACATCAACAGTCCAACGGTTCGAGTGGGTGGGGGAATAACTAAATCATTCCCGACAGTTAAGCACCGCTATCCCATGCTTTCGTTGAGTAACTCATACTCTCTTGAGGAAATTCAAGAATGGATTTTAAGAGTTCAAAAGTTAGAGCCCGAAGCTTCTTTTGTATGCGAATTAAAATATGATGGCGTCGCTATTGGCATACGTTATGTTAACGGGGCCCTCACTCAAGCGGTGACCCGTGGTGACGGTACCCAAGGAGATGAGATTACCAACAATGTCCGTACCATCAAGAGTATTCCTCTTCAACTTACAGGGGACATACCTTCTGATTTTGAAATTAGAGGTGAGATTGTGCTGCCGCACTTGGCGTTCAACAAGTTAAATGAGAAACGCCTTGAAGAAGGCTTGCCCCTGTTTGCAAATCCTAGGAACTGTGCATCAGGATCTTTGAAACTTCAAGACAGTAATGAGGTTGCACGTAGAGGCTTAGATGCTTACTTGTACTACATATTACCAGAAGGCGTACTCAGTTCTCATCACTCAAGTGCCATTGCGGCCGCTGGATCGTTAGGTTTCAAAGTTCCATTAGTTCAAAATAAATTTATCGCTACTTGTAGCGGTATTGATGATATCATGTCCTTTATAAATTATTGGGATGTGGAGAGAAAAAAACTACCGTTTGATATCGACGGGATTGTGATCAAGGTCGATTCCTATGAAGCGCAGCAAGACTTGGGTTTCACAGCGAAATCCCCACGTTGGGCAACAGCATATAAGTTCAAGACCGAAAGAGTAAGTACTGTACTCAACAACGTGACATTTCAGGTTGGAAGAACAGGTGCAATTACTCCTGTAGCAAATCTTGAATCCGTATGGCTAGGAGGTACTAACGTCAAGCGTGCTTCCTTGCACAATTCGGATCAAATTGAACTTCTCGACTTGCATTTAGGCGACTTTGTTTATGTTGAAAAGGGAGGAGAAATAATTCCTAAAATAGTCGGTGTAGACTTATCGAAACGTCAGCCAGAAGCTGTTAAGGTGGAGTTTGTAAGTGTTTGCCCTGATTGTAATTCGACCTTACACCGAAAGGATGGTGAAGTGCAACATTACTGTCTCAATA
>CAJJCK010000075.1 GCA_905182675.1 uncultured Cryomorphaceae bacterium
ATGAACACAATTCAGGAAGTCCTTTTGCGCAATGGAAAAAAGGTGCTGCATGGGCAAAAGGAAAATACCTCTGGATTGCAGAGAGCGATGATTCTTGTGATTTAGATATGCTGGCCCTACACGTTCATGCATTGGAGTCAAACGAAAATGCGGTGATCACTTATAGCCATAGTCATCTTGTAGATGAGAGTGGCGAATTCCTGAGGGATTTTAAAGATGATTATAGTTTTATTTTTGGAGATGCTTCACGCTGGTCTAATGATTTCACTGCCAATGGACCCCATGAAGTAGCGACTACCATGGTTTTTTCGAATACGATTCCTAATGCTAGCGGAGCGCTGTTTAGAAAGGCTGTATTTGATAGAGTGGGGACCCCTGAGGTGACATGGAAGCTCAATGGAGATTGGTTATTTTATGCCAGACTATTGCAAGAAGGGGATGTCGTTTTTCATGCGCAACCGCGAAACAAATTTAGATTTCACGAGCATACACAACGCAATAGAGCGATTGCTTCTTACACTGCGTTTGATGAGATATTGAACATGTATGCCGTTTTCGAGCGAAATAACTGGGTTCCATTAGAAACATTGCAAAAGGCACGTGCTCAGGTCGCTATGTGGTGGGCCGCGAACGTGTTCTCGATGGCTCGTACATCAGATGTTGTAAAGAACAACATCAGGTTATACCATTCCTTTACCATGTATAGAAAAGGCTTATTGGCCTATATTTTGAAAAATGGTCTGATAAAAATAACGGGCCAAATCTTTATTGTCTTGGGTCTTAAAAAGCCCGTTAAGAAGTTAGCTGCTAGGTTGTTTCCTAAAACTTTTTTCCCCCATTAAATGCGTATATCTGTTATCATTCCTGCCTTTAATGCGGCATCGACCATTGAGCAAACACTGCAAAGTGTTTTGGATCAAACCAGTGCGCCTTATGAAGTTATTGTGGTAGATGATGGATCTACTGATCGGACATCTGACGTGGTAAATCAATTTAATGGCTTGCCAATCAAGTTACTGGCACAGTCGAATCTGGGACTTGGCTCGGCCAGAAACTCAGGAATGGAACTTGCCACTGGAGAAGCCTATGCTTTTTTAGATGCTGATGATTTATGGGTATCGACTAAGCTAGAAGTTGCTGTAAAAGCGCTGCGTACACATGAAAACACGAGTTGGTTCTATACACCAATCTTGGAATGGGATGGAGAGAACAAGCGGAGAAGATCTTGTCCAAAAGTGGGCTCCATAGAGGATTTCCTTGCATATAATCCGATCGTACCCAGCACTGTAGTTATGAGGAATACTCTTGCTTTTCAATGGGAACAAAACAGATCTATGCAAGAGGATGTAGGGGCATATTTAAGACTTTTTTCCAAAGGTATTTATCCAAGAAAAATACCTCAAATAGGGACGTTATATCGCGTGGACTATGGTATGACGCAAGATTTAGATGACCATTATCTTAAGGTTTTCGAGGCGGTTGATGATGCGCTACAAAATGGTTTTTTGACGGAAACACAATTTGCGCTATACAAGGTTAGAAAGGCCTATGAAGCAGCACGCACCTATAAAAAACGCGGAGATCAACGCGGTAGGAATCAATGGAAGTCAAAGATAAAAGAGGCTGCGAAAAAATGTAATATCCCATTAAAACTGAGACTTAGAATCTGGCTGCTTGCCTAAAAATAGCGTTTCCATCCAATACCTGAAAAGACAAAAGGATAGTCGTTTATACCCAAAGTGGTGTAAAGTTGTATTTGATGCTTATTCCAGACCTTCGAGACCTTAAGGTCTAAAATTCGCGGCCAATCTCCGTCTAAGAAATATCCTGTAAAGCTTCGTATCGCAGCACTGTATTGCCACTCTTCAACCTCTGCAGACCACTTGATGTTACCTAGAAATCCGTCGTTCTGTGGATAGGCAATCCACATGGTTTGATATACCTGGAACCCCGCATCCCATTGAAAAGAGTGTTTTTGTACACTATTTCCCCAATTGCTCTGTAAATGATGAATTCCACTGAAGAAATAACCATAACCGGGGGCATCGGTAAACCGTGCATCAGAGAGTGGTCCAGCCGCTGTTTTGGTGTGGGCTGTTAAGTGAATCTCCATCTTTGAATTCGCGAAAAGTCTGGTACTGACATTGAATAAGAAGTCACCTGCTTGAACACCTTTTCCCGTTTCACCTCGTGAGACCCTGAGGTCTCTAACGTCATTACTTGTTTTGAAATATTCTAGGCTCTGGTGTTTAATTTGAAAGCGCGTATGTCCTCGTCTCCAAAAAAGCTCATTATGCCAACTATGAAACTGGTCGTCACGTCTAAAACTATGCTGTGTGTTGCTTTGGAAATAACTTTGATCTTCATCTATAAAAGAAGGTATAGGCAGTGCATTAGGGCCTAGATAGGCATGAGCATAGTTCATGTACTCTGTCCAAGGGGTCGTGCCGTCCCAGCTGTGCTGATTATTCCACCAAGCGAACTGAGCCTGGCTCTGGAAACTTAAAAAAAGGAGTCCTAAGACAATCAGGCGGCGTTTCATTATTCTAGATCAGTATTTATTTTCTGTCTCAAAT
>CAJJCK010000076.1 GCA_905182675.1 uncultured Cryomorphaceae bacterium
GCATCAGAAATGTAGCCATGGTAAATTCCTGAATTAGAATTAGCTCCGTGGGCAGTAGTACTGACAAATTGAATCCAATCGTCCTTTTGAATAGCACCTAATACCCTTCCATCATTTGTTTGTAACCCCTTAGTGGCATCTGTGGTGTCTGTGTCACCCTGTTTTCCATTAGGTGGAACACCATAGGGAACATTACTTACTAGGGCAGTAGTATTGATGCTAGTGTCACTAGCACCTTCTAGCAGAGATATTAGGAAAACAGTATCGTTTTGTAGGTCAAAATTCCTGTTGGATATAAACTGAAGCTGGTCACTGATGTTGTCATGACCACGCACGGGGTGAAGGTTTCTTGTAAATTTACCGTCGTGCGAAATTTGGGTGTAGACGGATGCGTTGATGTCGCTACCAGCAAAACCAGCATTTTTATCTAAATGCCAAATTACAGATCCGTCGAAACCTACCTGCCAGTTTACGTTAGGGATGATAAGGTTAGCAGTGATCACTAACCCATTTTCGCTCAGCGCAATCGCTGGAAAATCTGTCCATCTGTTGTTCTTTAAAGGGTTACCGTCTAAACGGTAAATATTCCAAGGGTCTGATGGATCGTTGGTTGTACTGAAGCAAACAATGATCCTGCTATTAGCGGCATCATTATCTTTTAAAAATACCAGTATGAATCTGTCCAGTGTAGGGTCATAGATTAGCTTAGGATCATAAAAGTTCTCAAAACTGGTACCTCCAGCCATTTGTTGTAAACTCGAAATACCAATTGGTCCAGGCATCAAAAGCTCGTTTGTATTGAGATCTAAGGCCCAAAAAACAGAATTTACGGCAGCGCATAAAATTCTTCCCTTGCTGATGGCCATTGCATTGTCGTTAGGAATTCCACCGGTGAAGTCATAAGGATTTCCCTGAGGAGTCATCCTATAGATGGAAGTACCGAAACCAGTACTTGGTTTAGATGCTGTGGTCGATTTTTTCTGTATACTCTGTTTTGGAAAGGAACGATAGTCTTGATTGATTTTCTGCTCGAGTAAAAAGCTTTTATATGAATTTCCTCCAGGAATAGGGGCACCGGTGGGATACATGAACGAAATAACCTCATTCTGAGAAGACTTGGGATCAAACTGTCCAACATATTCAGCCTGTACCTTTCGTGACTTAAAGGACGTGTTCTGAGCATGCATACCAAGTGTAATTATACAAAGTAGAAATAATACTTTTTTCATTTACGTTTGAATTACACCCGGATTGTACCTCTTCATCTCGGGATTATTATTAGCCATCTCTAGACCATAACTTAGCCATTCCCGTGTCTTTGCAGGATCAATCACGGCATCCACCCATAATCGAGATGCTGCGTAATATGGACTCATCTGTCTTTCGTAACGGTCTTCAATATTCTTTTTAAGCTCTTTTAGTTCCTTATCTGACAACTCCTTTCCGCTGCCTTTTAGCCTAGAGGCTTCAATCTGTAGTAATACTTTGGCTGCTTGAGCACCTCCCATGACGGCGAGTTTTGCATTTGGCCAAGCCAACATTAACCTAGGGTCATAAGCGGTGCCATTCATGGCATAGTTACCTGCGCCAAAACTATTCCCGACGATCACGGTAAATTTCGGAACTACGCTATTTGCTACGGTATTCACCATTTTGGCTCCATCTTTAATAATGCCGGCATGTTCGCTTTTGCTACCTACCATGAAGCCAGTAACATCTTGTAAGAATACAAGAGGGATTCTTTTTTGATTACAATTAGCTACGAATCGCGCGGCTTTATCAGCACTGTCACTATAGATAACACCGCCGAACTGCATTTCTCCCTTTGCGTTCTTACTCATTTTTCGGTTATTCGCGACGATTCCTACAGACCATCCATCTATACGTGCATAGCCTGTAATTATAGTTTTACCGTAGGTTTCTTTATAGGCTTGCCAGCTTCCGTCGTCTACTATACACTCGATGATTCTCATGCTATCAAACGGCTTTCCGTCAAATGGAACATGGCCATATACCTCTTCCACAGGTCTCGTAGGGGCTATAGATTCTTTTCGGTCAAACCCAGCTTTTGGAAACGCACCCATTTTATCTACGAGGCCTTTAATCATCGATAGAGCCTCAGCGTCATCTTCAGCCTTGTAATCTGTGACACCACTTATATCGCTATGCGTATCTGCACCTCCAAGAGTTTCGTTATCTATGTCTTCACCTATGGCTGCTTTTACCAAGTAAGATCCTGCTAAGAAAATACTACCGGTTCCTTTCACAATGATGCTTTCATCACTCATGATAGGTAGGTAGGCTCCACCAGCTACGCAACTGCCCATAATGGCTGAAATTTGTGGGATTCCCAAGGAGCTCATCACTGCGTTATTTCTAAATATGCGCCCAAAGTGCTCACGATCAGGAAATATTTCATCTTGTAGCGGTAAGAAGACACCCGCACTGTCCACTAAGTATATGATTGGTGTATGGTTGTCTAAGGCAATCTGCTGTGCCCTCAAGTTCTTTTTACCTGTGATGGGGAACCACGCGCCCGCCTTAACTGTAGCATCGTTAGCAACGACAATACATTGCGTTCCTTTAATGTATGCCAAGACGATCACAACGCCTCCTCCTGGACAACCCCCGTATTCTTCATACATTCCATCACCAGCAAACGCGCCCATTTCTAGACAGGGTTTGTCTTGATCTACTAAAAACGAAACTCGTTCACGAGCAGTCATTTTCCCTGCATCGCGCTGTTTCTGGAGTTTTTTGTCTCCGCCACCATTTTCCACGACTGCTTGTCTGTGGTGCAATTCGCTTATTAGCAGCTTTAAGGCGTCTTCGTTTTTATTAAAGGATAGGTTCATTGACGGAGTCTGTGTTAATTTGTGCTTGTAGTTTTAGCTCATGGAGGTAATCCCAAGATCCACGCCCTAAGTTAAAGAACAGATCCAAACCACTCAAGTTATGAGCGAATCCATTTTTATGTTTAAAAACCTGATGGTATTCCGGAAAAATGACTGGAGTAGATAGTTTAGGATGAATTGCTCTAGCATCCATGGTACTTATGGTAGTTTGAAAACTGGCGGTCGTTACGAAACGTTCAGGAAGTTCCATCCATTCCATAAATAGAGCAATGGTGGCGGTATTTAATTCCCAGAGCGTCGCATACTTTTGGTATAATAGGGTACTCACATCTTCAAAGAGTACCTCAAAATAGGGCGCATTAGCATAGGCGGTTTCTATGGCTTTCAAGTGGTCCTTTACCCAGTTTTCGCTGTAAGAGATTTTAGTACGGGTGATGTCTTTAATACTGCGGTCTATGGGCACAGAAAGGAATTGGACTCCATTTGGCCCATGAATATGTGTTCTTGATCGAAAACTTTGCTTTTGAAAGTGCTCGTGAGCCTCTAATGCCCAATTACCAGACTGAACCACATACGATAGCCACTCAATAGGAGGGAAGTATGCCGTGCTCAGGGTAACTGTCATTATGCGGCTCTTTTACGTCTGATGATCTGAACAACCTGGTATAATGCAATAATCACCACGAAATGCCAGAAATAACTCTGACGTTCTCCGCTACCATTGACGGTCGTGAATACACGGTTGGTTCGAATTTTATCCATCCCTTTACCATGCTTGTCATAACTCATCCAAATAAACACGGGCTTACCTACGATATGGTCTTCAGGGACATAACCCCATTTTCGTGCATCTAGACTATTGTGGCGGTTATCTCCCATCATCCAATAGTAATTTTTCTCAAACGTGTACTTATTAGACTCAACATCATCTATAAATACAATTCCGTCTGAAGATATTTTTAGATCATGTCCTTCATACTCACTTATCACTCTGCGGTAAGAGTGGATGTTCTCATCCGTAAGAGAGATCGTCGTACCCGCCTGAGGGATGTAAATAGGTCCATAGTTATCCCAAGTATGATTGTAGGGACGTTCCCCATGTCCACTATCTGGATTAGGGAACAAAATCTCTTCAGCTTGACCGTTTTGTAGATCCACTAAACCCTGTGGTAGTGAAGTGTCAGCTGTATTGCCTGGTCTATTAGCCACTACTGGCCACACTTTGATCACATGAGGTAGATTTTCAATGTCATCTACATGCTGCGCTTGAAGGAACATGATGTATTCATCAGAGGTTCTTTGGTAAACATCCTGGTCGGTTGGATATTTACGTTGTTCAGTATTTGTAAGATAGTTGATGTCAAAGTCTCTTTTTAGCTGTGTCTTACTAAACCCTTGCCCGTTGGTTTTTACATAATACAAGAACTGAGGGTAAGCGCGATCAGGAAATTTAAACGCTTCACCGTTTACAAAAACATTCGTATTAATTATTCTTAAGCTATCGCCAGGAGTGGCAACACAGCGTTTGACGTAGTTTTCTTTTTTATCTACAGGCATATTGTCCATGGGATAATTAAAAACTACTGGATCACCTGCTTTTACGGGGTCTATTGCTGGCAACCTCAAGTAGGGTATTTGTGGCCATGATATATAAGATGGTATGCCTAAAAAAGGAACCTTATTGTGAACAAGTGGAAGGGTCATTTGGGTCATGGGAATCCGAACTCCATAATGCATCTTGGATACGACCAAAAAATCTCCTACCATTAAACTCTTTTCCATGGAGCTTGTAGGAATAGTATAGGCCTCGAAAGTACTAGAGCGAATCACAGTAGCAACGACAATGGCAAAGAAAATACTATTCACGCCTTCCCCTAAATTCTTTTTGATGAAAGCGTCATCTCTACCCCAATACTTCAGCTTCTCCTTGTAGTTTAAAAAAGCCAAGTATAATCCAAAACTCCCCATGACTGCGGCTGTTTGCCATGTCTTACGGAACTTAAATACATGTAGGAGCTCATACATCATAATAATCCCCATGACTACACCAACTACGGGTATACAATAGAGTAGCACCCAATAGGTAGGGCGCTGGGCTATTTTTACTAGAACATAGGTGTTGTAAACAGGGATAAATGCTTCCCAAGCCTTACGGTCAGCAGCGACATAAAACTTCCAAGAGATGGTTCCAAACCAAAGCGCTTGAACTACTATAAATATTATAAATTCCATGGGTGTAAACTACGTTTTTAATCTTGTCAATTTTGTTAGCAAAGTGTGAAAGATGATAGCGCTAAAGTCCTAAAACATCACGCATTCCAAAAGATCCACGCTTGCCAATAATCCACTCTGCAGCAATCAATGCTCCTATGGCGAAGCCATCGCGCGAATGTGCCTCGTGCTGCAATGAAATAGTGTCAATACTACTTTGGTAATGAACACGATGGGTCCCGCAGACAGGGTCTATTCTTTCGGAGGTAATTTCTATTCTATCGTTTTCTTTTTCCATCGTCCAACTACTTAAACTTGGGTAAGCCTGTGTAATACCTTCTGAAGTAGTGATGGCCGTTCCTGATGGTTTATCTTTCTTTCCGGTGTGATGAATTTCATGAACACTTGGTGAATAGTCTTGGTAAGGAGCCATAATATTGGCCAATTTTTCATTCGCGAGAAAAAATAAATTAACGCCAAGTGAAAAATTAGAAGCATATAAGAAACCAACACCTTTATCTAGTGCTAGAGTATCAATTTCAGTCTTTTGATCAAGCCAGCCTGTTGTTCCACACACTACTGGAATTCCAGTTAATAGGATGGTCTGAATATTAGAATATGCCGCGTTTGGATTGGTAAACTCTAAGGCCACGTCTGCTTTACGAAGCGCTTCGGTATCTAGGCGTTCACCGTTGTTGATATACACAATGGAATGGCCTTTTGACTCAGCGAGATGGGTAATTGCTTTTCCCATCCGCCCATTTCCTATAATAGCTATATTCATGGGAAGGTATAGGTTAGTGAAAACCCTGGGCTTGCCCCTTGATTTATGGATGGGCCATGGTAGGTTCGAATTTTAGGTGATATACTGAGATCATCACTGACATCAAAATCATAGAGATGCGCATCTATATTGGCATCAAGAATACTCAACACATAAATTCCTATGATTCCGAAAAAGGCATATTCACGTTGGGTTCTTAGCGCCTCCATAAAGCCAATAGCTTCTTGCGCTACTCCATCTGATGAACTTTGAAAGAAGGGATTAGGTACAGCATCAAATAGATTTGGAGCACTAAATTCTAATTCGACTCTCGTGGTAAGATCTGGATGGTCAATGATATAGGTGAGTACCTCCTTGTAAGATTTGAAGTCGGAATTTAAATCTGAATAATAATAAGCAGAACCACCTATTGCTCCCCATACGAGTGGAATCTTCCAATATTTTCTGTTATATGCTTGACCGGCTCCTGGCAGTAATGCCAATGTAGTGGCCCTCTTAATATTGTGTTTTGCAATTTCAGTGTGTGCTGCAACGTTCTCCTGAGCATGAAGAGTTACTCCAAATAGTAAACAGACCAGTACGAGGACATGCTTAGTCATTAAGTTTGGCTATAATACGCTCCAATTCTGTATCAGAATTAAATGCAATTTGGATTTTCCCTTTACCAGATGGATTACGTTGAATGCTCACCCCTGAAGAGAAAAAGCTTGCTAACTGTGCTTCTAGATGTTCTAATGCCTCCGGTTTTTGTATCGTTTTTAAAGTTGGAGTAGGGTCCTTTAATTCTTTAGCAAGTCTTTCTGTTTGTCGGACACTCAAGCCATTCTTTAAAATTTTCTTATAAAGATCAATCTGAGTAATTTCTTCCGGAAGATTCAGTAATGCTCTGGCATGACCCATGGTAAAGACCAGGTTTGATACACCTTCACCAGTTTCATCTATACTTTCATTGCGATGTAAATCGCGCAATTCAGCCTGAATTAAAGCAGGAAGTTTTAAAAGCCTTAAAAAGTTCGATACGGTAGATCGACCTTTACCAAGTCTTTGTGCAACTTGCTCCTGGGTAAGCCCTAGCTCTTCCATCATACGTTTGCATGAATAAGCCATCTCAATGGGGTCTAAATCTTCGCGTTGTAGATTTTCAACGATCGCTAATTCTAACAACTGTCTGTCGTCTGCTAATCTTACATAGGCAGGAATCTCAGTAAGTCCAGCAATTTGTGAAGCTCTAAAACGACGTTCACCAGAAATAAGTTCGAACTTCATACCATTCTTACGTACTGTAATAGGTTGAATGATGCCTACTTCGGAAATACTTTGAGCCAACTCTACCAGTGCGTCATTATCAAAGTTAGATCTAGGTTGGAATGGATTGGTTGAAATTTGAGCTAGGGGTATCATGGCAATGGTACCCACAAGCTTTTCGGCTCCTTTGTCCGTGATCTTGTTCACTTTAGCTACCTCATCTCCTAAAATTGCGGAGAGGCCTTTTCCCATCGCTCGCTTTGCCATTATTAGCTTTCTTTAGCAATTAATTCCTGCGCTAAAGTTAAATAATTCTCAGCGCCTTTACTGCCCGCATCGTAGGCTATGATGTTTTCACCGTGAGATGGTGCTTCACTTAATTTAATATTCCGGTGAATGATGGTCTTGAATACTACACCATCAAAATGACTGCGTACTTCATCCGCTACCTGATTTGACAGCCTTAGACGTCCATCAAACATCGTCAGTAACAACCCTTCAATCTCAAGATCATCATTGTGAATTTCTTGTACTCTCTTTATCGTATTCAGAAGTTTACCTAGACCTTCTAAGGCGTAATATTCACATTGAATAGGCACAAGCACACCGTGCGCTGCTGTTAATGCATTTAAGGTGATTAACCCCAATGAAGGTGCACAGTCTATAATGATATAATCAAACTGGTCCTGGACGGATTCAAGAGCTCGTTTTAGAAAAAACTCGCGTTTTGGTTGATCTATGATTTCCAATTCCACAGCAACAAGGTCAAGGTGTGCTGGAATAATGGAAACACCGGGTGACGTTGTCGATAGGATAAGTTCAGCCGCAGACAACGCTCCTTCGATCAATTCATATGTTCCTCGTGTGGCTTCTGCGTGTTGTATACCCAAACCACTGGTTGCATTCGCCTGTGGATCTGCATCAATAAGAAGTACTTTCTTTTCTAATGCGCCCAACGCAGCACTAAGATTTACTGCAGTTGTTGTTTTACCAACACCACCTTTTTGGTTAGCTATAGCTATTATTCTCGCCATTTCAGTGTGAAATTTTATCCTTTCTCAAATGTAAGCGAAGGGGAGGATTAATACTAAAAAAGTAATGAACAACGCAATAAGACTTATTCAGCTAATTTCCCGTCCAATTGAAGTGCTATCAATTCGGAATAATGCCCACCTGCATTTTCTAATTCTTGGTGGGTTCCTAATTCTATAATTGTACCATTGTCTAGACAAATAATCTGCTCACAATGCTTAACACTTGATATTCTGTGTGCGATAATCAGGGTAGAGATAGAAGTGGTAACGTTTTTGATATTCGATAAAATGAGTTCTTCGGTTTCGGTATCTACTGCGCTTAGACAATCATCAAAAACCATAAGTTTTGGAGATTTAACCATTGCCCGGGCTATGCTAATACGTTGCTTTTGACCACCACTTAAAGTAATGCCTCGTTCGCCAACTTTGGTCTGATATTTTTCAGGGAATTCATCAATGTTCGCGTGTACACCGGCGGCAACGGAAGCTTCAATTACTTCCTTCATATCGGTACTGGACATGCCAAAAGCAATATTATTAGCGATTGTGTCACTAAATAAGAAGGCTTCCTGCGGTACCCAGCCTAAAAGAGATCTAAGAGTGGGGAGGTGCCACTGTTTTAAGTCTACACCATCGATGAGTATTTCCCCTGATGAAGGGTCATAGTGTCTTACTAATAATGATGCGATAGTACTTTTGCCTGATCCAGTTTTCCCTAAAATTCCTATACTCTGTCCGGGTTCAAGAACAAAACTCACGCTGTTTAAGGCTTGAATACCACTATTCGGGTAGGTGAAACTCACATTTTTAAACTCAACGCGACCTACAAAAGTCTTAGGCTTGTGAGATCCTGATTCAAAGTCAGGTTCTTCATTTAAGAATTCGTCTAAGCGTTGCATTGAGGCTGCAGCACTTTGCACTAAGCTGGTTACCCAGCCAATAGATGCGA
>CAJJCK010000077.1 GCA_905182675.1 uncultured Cryomorphaceae bacterium
CATCTTATTTTACAGAAAATGCCGTACTTACCTGTGGCTAAATGAGCCACCGTGATCTCCGGGATCTCACGAAGTTTCACAATGATTTCAGGGGATGCTAAAGATCTTGTTGTAAACAGACCTACATAGGCTATAAACCCAAATCCAAGTTTGGCATAATCCACGGAAATAGAAGTGCTCTTGATCACCCCCATCTGTTCCATTTTTTTAACCCTGACGTGTATTGTTCCCGGGCTGACCATCAAATCTTTAGCTATCTCAGTAAATGGCTGGCGCGCATCCTTGACTAGAAATTGTAAAATTTGTTTGTCCAGTTTATCTAGTTTCATGGGTAGTTATTTTCGATCCGTAAAGGTCTATTAGGAAAGTGTAACTACAAAACCTTAACTAAACCTCTTGTGAAAAATTAATATTGACTTTACATGGCAGCAAGAGCAATACGGGGATAATGTGATCTTTTGGAACAAATAAAAATAGCTGTATACTTTTTACTTCTTGTAAAAAGGGAGTTTAACTGTGGTGGCTTTAATATGCTTGTTTCTAATGATTATGGCAAATTCACTTCCTACCACTGTATACTCTAAAGGAACATAGCCCATACCAATATTCTTGCCCGTAGACGGACTGTTTGTCCCTGAAGTAACTCTTCCAATAATCGATCCCTCTAAATTCGCTATTTCATACCCATGACGTGGAATACCGCGATCAATCATCTCGAAGCCAACTAATTTTTGATTAATCCCCTGCTCCTTTTGTTGTGCAAAGGTATCCGAGGAAACAAAATCCTTAGTGAACTTCGTAATCCAACCTAAGCCCGCTTCCAGGGGGCTAGTAGAATCATCGATGTCATTACCGTAAAGACACATTCCCATCTCCAAGCGCAAAGTATCTCTTGCACCCAGACCTGCAGGAAGCAAACCAAATTCCTCTCCTACTTGCATCACTTCATGCCAAAGTTTCTCCGCTTGGTCGTTATACACGTATAATTCAAACCCACCAGATCCAGTGTAGCCGGTTGCAGAAATGATCACATCACTAACACCAGACAGCTCACCGATAATGAAATTGTAATACTTGACCTCGCTCAGGTTTTCCTTCGTAAGTTTTTGAAGGAGTAATGTCGCTTTGGGTCCTTGAACAGCAAGTAAACTGTACTTATCACTGTCGTTGACCAGCACGACATCAAGACCTTTAGTATAGCTTTGTAGATGATTCCAATCTTTATCCAAGTTAGATGCATTAACCACGAGCATAAAATGTTCTGATGAAAAACAATAAACCAGTAAATCATCTACGATACCGCCAGACTCATTTGGCATACAGCTGTATTGAATCTTTCCAGGGATGAGCTTACTCACGTCATTAGTGGTGACTTTTTGTAAAAAAGACAGCGCATCTGGTCCGGTTACAAAGAACTCACCCATGTGGCTTACGTCGAACATTCCTGCTCCTTCACGTACTGCAGCATGTTCTAGCTTCAAACCATTGTATTGAACAGGCATATTGTAACCTGCAAAAGGAACCATCTTAGCTCCTAAATCTATATGAATTTGCTCTAATGCTGTTGATTTCAAATTGTTGCTCATGTGATTGTGTCTGGTAGGTGTTAACTAAAATTTTGAATGGCTATTACAGTTAATAACTGCACTTTTCTGTGGTTCTTTTTAAAGGGATGGATCACTCATTTGTTCCGCCCAATCCAATGCGAAATTAACCATCAATTTGAACTCTTCTACGCTTGCTAAGCGTTCTTTATGGAAAATTAATAACGCAGTGCCATTGCTCTCCATGTGAAACGATGGGTTACTCATTAAAAAATCAGTACACTCCTTGGTAAAAAATGAACGTATTGCCTTTGCATTAGATCCTTTGAGGGCAAAACGATGGTCAAATTTAATTTGTCCTGTAAGAATATCTTTCACCCCTGCAAAGTGGGCCAATCGCTCAAAAATTCGTTCCCTGTCTAGCACAAATTCTGGCAACTCCACTCCTTGCGGCTCCCATACCACACAAGCGAGTTGCTGGCTATCCTTCATGATAAATTCACCACTATGTGAACTCACTTCAATAGCGAATAATTGACGAGAATGATGTGCCAATAAATTAGTTGTGTAATCTATTCTACGGTACTTAAAGTAATTGAATTGGTCCAATTTTGCATCCCAGTCCGGCGTAGGCCAGGAGGTGAAATTCATTCCATTCATTACGGAAAACTCACTTAATTTCTCCTGCTTCGCACTAAGTCTAGCCGTCCCTGAATTACGCCTCAACCCTCCTAAAAGCGAACCTGGTTTATTCGCTTTGGATTGTACACCCAATGGATGTGTGGCTGACGCTGCGGACATATCTAAACCGACTAACTCAAGACTACCTCCCTTTTGTTCGAAAAGCTCAATATAACCAGCCAAATGCTCCATAACGGTATGGTCCACAAATGAAGAATTTGAGAAATCAGCAATTAATGTAGATGTTGGAGGAACGCTATCTAACTTACTTTTTAACCTGGGATAGTTCAGGAAATTAGAGAAGTAATTAATATTCAAAATAAACTTCTGGTCTTCCTCTTCATAGAGAAGTGTGTTAGGTCTGCTTAGATACCTCAAGATGTCCATGCCAGATCGGGTCATGACAAATTGAACCACAAGGGTGACGAGCATACCTAAGGCTATGCCAAAAATCAATCCGTAAATCAAGGTTGCGAAGAGTGTAAAGAAGAACAAAAACAATTGCTCTAGACCGATATCAGCAATACGACTAAACTGACTAGGATTCAACAACTTATAACCAGTAAACACGAGTATTGCAGCAAGTGCAGGAAGAGGTATTTGCGTCAATAGCGATCGTAAAAACAAAATGAATATTAGAATAAGGATGCCATGAAAAAAGTTTGCAGCACGTGTCTTCGCTCCATTACTAACATTCACAGAACTCCGCGCAATAACGGTTACCACACTGAGGCCTCCTAAAAGTCCTGAAACTGCCGTAGCAATACCGAGTGCTCTCAAATCTTTGTTCACGTTAGATTTCCTCTTGTAGGGATCCAAACGATCCATTCCTTTGATGGAGAGTAGACTCTCAATAGATGCAATAAAAGTCAAGGTAACTGCAGCTGTCCAGAAGGATCCTTCTTTTATACCGGAGAAATCTGGCAGCCTCCATGACGACATCCAATCTGCAGGAATATTTACCAGATACTCTTCGGGGAAAAAGCTTTGACCATTTATTTTGGTACCAATCATTTGAATCCCTACCGCAATCACAACGACCCACAAAGGCGCCGGAACCGAATGCATCCACCCTACACGTATCTTAGAGAATAGGATAAGAAAGATTAAACTCCCAATACCCATAGCCGCTACTTTGATTATATCCAGATCCGCTGAAATCAATCCCTTCAGCGATACCAAAAATTCAAAAAGTAGCGGGATAGGTTCCGAACTGTCTGGAGATAAAGTACCGATCATCACATGACTCTGTTTCGCAAGTATAATGATCCCTATGGCAGCAAGCATTCCCTGAACCGCAGAGGTAGGAAATAGATCCGCCAACACCCCCAGTCTTACGGTACCTAATAGGAACAATAGTCCACCACTAACAACAATAGCACCAAGAGCCATATAGTATCCCGCGAGCATGTCTCCTCCTCCAAGTGTTGTTATGGCACCTAATGTAACTACGGCTAAACCATTTCCAGGACCTGTGATGGTCACAAAAGATCCACCCAGGTGAGCAACAAGAATACCGCCGATAATCGCGGAGATCAAACCCGCAATGGCAGGAGCGCCGGAAGCAAGAGCAAGCGCAATTGAAATAGGCAATGCAACAAGTGAAACGACAAATCCAGCCTTAAGATCAGCCTGCCAGTTTTCTGTAAATCCTCTGAAACCACTACTAGGTTTATGCATGACGCAAGGTTTTAGTGGTGTGTACAATGAGGAGGTTGGTCGGTAAATCAGACAATATGTATTCTAAATCATGCTTAAAAATTCGATCAAATAGACCCAATTTGGTATCTGGAGAATTCACGATTAACAAATCTGCCCTCTTCACTTTAGCATAGTGAGCGATGGTATATCCCGGTTTGCCGAAGACATGTTGTTCTTTTATTTCTAGATCTTTATGTACTGAACAGCATGATAGTAGCTTGGCAATACGCCCATGCTGCTCTCTTTCAATTTGCTTTCTTTTTCTCGTACCGTTCAGCTGACTCTTATCATCATCTGGATGAACAAGAGATTTCTCATTAAGCTCATCCACCACATATAATTCACGACTCCCGAGTTTCGAACTCAACCACACTGCTGTGGCTATGGTGTCTGGGGTTTTAGAGTGATCGGATCCATTCACTACAATGCGTTCGCATACTCTACCTTCCACCATACTGTTTGTAAGAAGTAGTAAGCTCACGTGTGCCTTTCTACAGACGTCACGTGCAATACTCGCATTAAAAACCTTAAACATTTTCTCTCTTGTCAATGCTCCTAATGCCAATAGATCTATTTTGTTTTCGGCGCACAAGCTCAAGAGCTCCACTTTAGGATCACCGTTCTTCGAAACCAAGGTTATTCCTGATTTAGGAATGGACAGCTCCTTCAAGAAGGAGGTGTATGTAGCCTCACATTGATCACTCCAAAGGCCAATAT